>DATGMY010000133.1:0-6255 GCA_035307005.1 Flavobacterium sp.
AGGTGCTGTGCCAGAAGCTTACAAAAATCTACGGCAGGTTTTTGGATGTATTCGCCGTAAACCATCACATGAAGATATTTGTCTAACTGATCTTTGATGGCAGTTACCACACGCGGATGTTGATGTCCTAAGGTACAGGCAGACACTCCGGCTACAAAATCCAAATGTTTTTTGCCGTCGGTACTGTAAATATAACTTCCTTTGGCGTGTGATATTTCGACTTCCAAAGGATGAAAAGTTGTTTGTGCTTGATATTTAAAGAAATCCGTTTTCATTATTCTTGCTCTTCTTTATTTTTGATAAGGTTTGGAGCTCTTCTGCTTCTTTTGAAATTCAGTGTTTTATCAAGAATTTCCATAGGTTGCTCATTGATTTTTTCGTTGGCTTTGACTTCCTTTTCAGCAGAATCGTCGTGTTGAAGTTCTTCTTCTGTAAACAATTCTTCTACACTGTACATTCGTTCGTCGCCCCGCCAGAGAAATCCTCTTAACAAACGGTCGCCATCGGGAAACTGTTCAGGTGGATAAGTGATTCCTTCCGGATTGATCATCCGTGTTGCCGTTGTGATTTTATTGTCTTCAAGTTCCAATACAATTTTACTGCATTTTCCTTTGTCGATTCCTTGTAATACTCCTTCGTCATAGATGTAATAAACCATCTCTGTGTTTTGAATCAAATCGATTTGTGTCAGTTTATTGTCTATAAATTTCCCGTACATATTGATTCCTTTTGCCTGATTGTAACCTGCTCCCAAAGTATCGCGTTCAATGACAAAAGCATTGTTCAATACTTTTAAAGAATCTAATTTTTCAGTAATCACATCGTTTATTAAGTGAATTACATCACCGGTAAGCTGACTTTCTCCCTGAAACAAAACAGGACGACCAATCAGTTGCATCAAACCAATTTTCTCATCGTAGTGCAGCGAATCTGCTTTGCCGCTCATATCGGGCGTGCGATATACGCGTGCATTGGGATAACCTTTGATGATTCGTTCTTTATCCGGACCGATGATCTGAATATTTTTGGCGTGGAAATAAGAAGTATCTTGCTCGGTATAATATTCAATCAATGGTTTTTTGGTCATATAAAGAGAATCGTTGTCGCGGAACACTTCAGCAAAATGGCTCGTTGCAATCATATTATTGATGGTATCGGTCACTTTCACATTATTGATTCCTTTGGCATACGATCTTTTTTCGTCGTAAAACATTTCATCTGCTTCAATCCGTTTGTCGTCGTAAAGAATGTAAGAATTCTGAATCATTCTGCCTTCGTCAAGGCGCGTGTCGTAAAAACCATTTTCGGTATAAATGTGATTGTCTTTATTATCAATAGTCGATGGACCAAACAGATAAGCGTGTCCGGAATCTTCATAATAATCCAGATGGTTGGAACGGATTACTGTTTCAGGATTGGTAATAACAACTTCTGTACGAAATTCATATTTCAATTCACGGGTATAGTATTTGCCCGACCGGGATTTCAGCGTATTTTCTTTGTTGACAATCGTTGCGTGATCGTTGTAATAAGCAATACCGGTATTACGGTCATAATATACTTTTTCCGACTTTAAGGAAGAATCGGGTGAAGTCATCACTACATTTCCCGAAGCATAAGCAACGGATTGCATTCCGTTGTATTCAGCATATTTGCTTGTCAGTTGCAAAGTATCGTTTTGAATGATCCGAACGTTGCCAAACAGCTTAACGTAATTTTCTTTCTCAAAAAGATAGGCTTTGTTGCAATAAATATACATACTGTCGTGCTGAATCTGAACCTTTCCGGTAGCAATCATCGCTCCGGGCACTTCAAATTCATTGGCATCGGTAAAATCAGCATAGAGTAATTTAATTACTTTTACCTCTTGTTCACCTGTTTGTGCATAACCAAATGCAGTGCAAAACACCAAAAGCAACAAGTGAAAAAAAATTGTTTTCAATCGGATAGAATTTTTTTCAAAATTACGCAATTTTTAATGATTGGATGAGAGCGTTAAGAAGAATTTAAGAGCAGGTTTTGGTGATTAAAACAATGTTTTGAAGAGAATGTACACAAACCCTGGCAAAATTTTAAAATTCTGTCAGGGCTAAATCTTATTTTACAACATTATTTTTTAATGATTATCGGAAAGGTTGTACCAAAGAGAATGTATCAAGCCTTCGTCAGTTCGATTGTCGAGAACCGATAAAACAACTTCTCGATAGCCTGTCTTGAGCTTGCCGAAAGGCTTCACTGCGTTACGCTACTCAAAGCGACGTCTTATCTATACAATAAGTCTACTAATATACTTTGGTACGAAGTTCCGGATAGTCATTATTGTTTATTTCACAGTTCTTTATTCAAACATATTTTCGTGAAACGTAAGTAAAGGAATGCGTTTATGATAAGATAATTTTTCAGCAACACTGCTTTCAAACAAACGATCAATAAACGATTTGTTGCGGGTAATACAACTGATCACATCTATGGAATGTTCTTCTAAAGTATCAAAAATACTTTGAACCACCTTACCTCCTATTTTTTCAATAAAAAAGACCGGTTCGGATTTGAAGGCTGCTTTCCATTCTGCAATTTCATCCGCGTTTTTATCTGATTTTCCTTTATTGACGTGAATACAGTAAATATCAATACTTTTCTCTTTCGCAAAAGGTACAAATTTATGAATCAACGCTGCGTCTTCTTCGTCATAAATCGTGGTAAATCCTACGGCATCAATCCCTTCGAAACGGCATAAATGAGGAATGCTCAACACAGGTACCGAGGCATTTTTTATCACTGCAGAGGTTAAAGAACCAAAAATCTTGTTGTCAAAACCGGAGTTGCCTGTTGTTCCCATCACTACCAGATCAATAACTTCTTTGGAAACAATCTCCTGAATGTTCTGAACCAGTTCTCCCTGTTCTAAAATGAATTTTACCGTTACCTGATCCAGATTGTTTTTTTCGGCAAGACGACGCATTGCGGCAACTTTCTCTTTGAATACATCAAAGGCTCCAAGCGTACGTCCAAGTTCTGCCTCATCCGTCGCTTTTGCCGACCCTTTTATTGAATAAACATCCAATTTATAAGAATGCATCACTAATATTTCACCGCCATACATTTTACAAAGGTTTAATGCATATAAAAAAGCATTGTCTGCCGTGGCTGAATAGTCTGTTGGAACGAGTATCTTTATCATCTTTTATAGTGCTGTTTGTTTGTACTAAATTTACGGAAATTCATTTAGATTCAAAAAAAAAATCCCACAAAAAAAAACGGCAAAAAAAGCCGTCTCTTAATTCAATGGGTTGTATGTTTCAATCTCCCATTCATCATTCAATAAATTAACATACGAATAATGCACGGCATCTTTGGAATCAAATTCGCCGTTTTTATTAATATCTTCAATGGATCTGAAATACAATTTATGATCAATTACTTTCCATTCCAACAATTCGTGAAAATCCGGAGTCAGCTTGGTAAAAGCAGAACCATCGATATGCGACAGATAAAGTGTCTTAATATCGTTGCTGTCATAACGTCCGTCTCTGTTGGTATCCACATCCACCAACGTATAAACCAGTAATTGCTTTCGTGTTTTCAATGCCAGTTCATCTAAATAAGTAATTGAAAGGATTTCCATCCTGTTTGTAGTCAGTGGTTTCAACGACAAAGAATCTTTATGCTGAAACATTACATTTGAAATATACCCTGTGATTTCAGGACTGGAATAATTGGAAATCGTGTAACTAACCTGATTTGTTTTAGAACTTCCGTACTTTGAAGAACCGGTATTATAAACCCGTACATCGCCCACCGGATGTAACAGATAATTGGTTCCTGTAAATTTCACAGGAAGGTCGGCAATTTTGATTTCGGTCGAATCGATCTTTTGATAACTGACTTCGGCTACCTCTGCCGTATTTTCGTAAATCACTTTGGGAGTTTCTTCCTGTTTTTCGCAGGCAACCAAAGTCATCATACACAAACCGGTCAGTAGTACATTCGTTTTCATAGGCATTAATCTTATTTCAAAGATAATCAAAATAATTTTTACCAACGCATATTCAATTTTAAATTAAAAGTACGCATCGTCATCCGGTTGGGAATGGCATACATCACTTTGGAATACACATCACGCACCCACGTATTGGTTATGGCATTTTCGTTGTTAAACAAATTATAGATTTCAAATCCCAACGCCACTTCTTCAAACGGTTGTAACCATTTTTTGTCGGAATTAAAGGTTGGATCTTTAAAAATGTATGAAAAACCGGCATCCGTACGCATATAGTTTTTTAAACGCATCTGATAGTCATACGGATCTACGTACGAAGGCGATCCTCCCGGCAATCCTGTGTTATATACCTGATTGAGATACAACTTCAAATTAGGAATGGCAGGCATATAATCCTGAAACATCATTCCTAATTTCAATCGTTGATCGGTAGGTCGGGCGATAAAACCACGGTCGTTATAATTTTCTTCTGTTTTCAAATAACCCACCGAAAGCCAGGATTCCACTCCCGGAACAATTTCTCCGTTCATTCGTACATCGACTCCATAGACATAAGCTTCCGCGTTATTATCGGCGCGATAACGAATACGAACATTTTCCAATGTATAGGTATTTACATTGGTCAAATGCTTATAATACATTTCTGTAAACAACTTGAACGGGGTGTTTTTGATTTTAAAACTGTAATCGTTTGCCAAAACTACGTGAACCGATTGCTGTGCTTTTACATTTGGATTTATAGTTCCATCCATTGCCCGTAATTCACGGAAACTCGGCGGCTGATGATACCATCCACCCGAAAGACGAAACACCATATCGGCATCCCAATTGGGTTTTACGGCAAATTGCGCTCTCGGGCTTATCGTAAGCTGATGATCCGAAGCATCGTATCCTTCAGCTTCTACTTTCCACGAATGCGCACGGACTCCAACATTCAAAAAAGTTTCGTGCTCTCCAATCGCACCACGTTTATTCCACTGTGCAAATCCATTCAAGCGATTAATTTTCACAAAATTGGTTGCGCGCACGTTTTGATAAGGAAGTAACGCCCCTTCATACGGTTCGTAAGGTTCGTCATTGGGTGTGGCAAAATGCGGATGTGCCAGCGAAAATCCAGCCGAATCCACCATTTCCCATTCTACCAAACGATCGCGAATGTCTTCACTCACATAGCGTATCCCCCACTCTATTTCATTGGTTGCTATTTTGTGCTGCCCTTTTAATTCGGCACTGATGATGAGCGCATCGTAATTGTTTCTTCCGTGATTGAGCTGTGAGCCCAAACCTACGGTGTATTCCACTTCACCGGCATTTCCACCCAAATCGGTACTGACGTCACCCATAGCATACTGTCCCCAAATATCGTAATACTCTTCTTCTCTGGCATGATAGGCGGATGCAATCAATTTATAAGTATTGTTAAAATCGGGTTTAAAAGTACCTTTCAACGCTCCAAACAATGTTTGATATTGATCCATTTCAGTTCCCTGATAATACACAAACATTTCCTTTGGCGTATCTAAAATACTTCCGAATTTGGTTCGTTTAACTTCGGGCGTGTATTCATATACGTTTTTGGAAGCGTTTAAAAGCACACTCCACTCCCATTGGGTCGATGGCTGAAAGGAAACCAACGATTGTATATCTAATAACGAGGTTTGTAATCAACTTCCACATCCTGTGATTTTACCAGCAAGGCGTTGTTTCGGTAACGGAATCCTGTAATGGCACTCCACTTTTGATCTTTTGATGCCAGATCTACCGTGATGCCTCCACCCAGAATACTTGCGTCAAATTCTCCACCAAATTTTGTAGGTCTGCGGTATGTTATATCCAGAACCGATGACATTTTATCACCGTATTTTGCCTGATAACCACCTGAAGAAAAATCTACTTTTTCGGTCATTGAAGTATTGGTAAAACTCAATCCTTCCTGTTGTCCGGAACGAATCAACAATGGGCGATAGACCTCAATTTCATTGACATAAACCAGATTTTCATCATAATTTCCGCCACGAACGGCATATTGCGTCGATAATTCATTATTGGAATAAACGCCGGGAAGCGTCTTTAAAAGATTTTCCACACCGGCATTGGCTCCGGGAATTCTGCGGATAACATCAGGCGAAATAATGGTTGTTCCTTCAAAACGCTGTCTCAAATTTTTATCAATAACCAGTTCTTTTAATTGTTCCGTAGCTTCCTGCATACGGATATTTAACTCAAAGGACTGATTTTCCCTTAACTGCTCTTGA
>DATGMY010000134.1:0-6137 GCA_035307005.1 Flavobacterium sp.
ATATTAAAAATTCAGGAATTTCTGAACAGTTGGATGCAACAAAAACACAGATTCTTCCTAGTATTTTAGAGGAAAATGTTGCAGATTTCAACAAAGATTATGATGCTGCAGTAAAGGGTTATATTTCTGAATTAGAAACACTGGTTCACGATAATTTTGACGCTGCCGATTTAAAAAAGTATAACGAAAGTCTTGCAGCCAATACAGAACCGGAAGCAATGATGCCAAAGAATTTACAAGGATTTCAGCAAAAAGCAGGTACTTTACAAGAGAATTTAGCTCTATCTATAAACGGGCTCGTAGTGAAATATGCCGATCCTGCCGTATTAGAACAAATGCAGTAATAAGGAAAACAGAATTTTTGACAAGAAGAGGCTTTATGCCTCTTTTTTTATGTGTAAATTTGAAAAATAATGACGGAAATTAAAACAAGAAAACAATGAAAATTCTGCATACGGCTGATTGGCACTTAGGCAAAAAATTAGACGGTATTTCACGAATGAAAGAGCAAATAGAAGTGCTTGATGAAATTGTTGATATCGCCGATCGCGAAGCTGTGGATATGGTGTTGATTGCGGGAGATTTGTTTGATAATTTCACCCCCAATACCGAAGCGGTAGAATTGTTTTATAAAACGCTGAAACGACTTTCAAACAATGGAAAGCGTCCTGTAGTTGCAATTTCGGGCAATCACGATGCACCTAATTTTATCGATGCACCTGATCCTTTGGCGCGTGAATGCGGCATTATTCTCATTGGTCATCCCAATGCAGCAATCACACCTTTTGAATTAGAGCATTTCAAGATCGTTCAATCTGATGAGGGATTCATCGAATTAAAAATCCAATCAACAGATTTTCCTGTGAGACTCATTCATACGCCTTATGCCAACGAAATGCGTCTCAAGCGATATTTGGGGGAAGATAAAGCAGATGAATTAAACCAGGTACTTGCACAGCATTGGAACGAATTGGCAGAGCGGTATTGTGACGACCAAGGCGTTAATTTGCTTACAACACATCTGTATATGAACAAACGTGGCGGCGAATTACTGGAAGAACCCGACGGAGAAAAACCTTTGAAAATCGGAAATGCAGATATGATTTACTCCTCAGCCATTCCTCAGCAGATTCAATATACTGCCTTGGGACACATTCACAGTTTTAAGAATGTAGGCACTGAAAATCAACCGGTTGTTTATTCTTCCTCACCTTTGTGTTATAGTTTCAGCGAAGCCGGTCAAACAAAATATGTTGCAATTATTGAGGCTTTTCCCAATCAAAATGTTTCTGTGCAGAAAACAGCATTGACAAAAGGAAAGCCTTTGTATCGCAAAACCTTTGATTCGGTTGATAAAGCTCTCGAATGGCTTACGGATCATCCTGATACTTTGGTAGAACTCACTTTGGAAAGCGATACGTTTCTCAAAACCGAAGAACGAAAATTACTGTATCAATCTCACGAAGGAATTGTTCATCTGATTCCGAAAATAAAACGTTTGGAAAGTGCAAATTCCGAGTACAGGGAAGTCAATCTAAACCAAAACATCAAAGAACTGTTTCAAGATTATTTTAAAACCAAACACAACAATCAGCAACCCAATCAGGAAATGATGGATTTGTTTGATGAGGTTTTGAAAGAGTAAAACATATAATTTTTAGAAAAATAAAACTATGATTCCCATTCAATTGACCATAGAAGGACTTTATTCTTATCAAAACCGTCAGATCATTGATTTTTCTAAACTGACTCAAGCCGGTTTATTCGGGATTTTTGGCGCGGTTGGGTCTGGTAAATCATCTATTTTGGAGGCGATTACATTTGCTTTGTATGGTGAGACCGAGCGTTTAAATGCCAAAGACAGACGTTCGTATAATATGATGAATCTGAAATCGGATCGGGCATATATTGCGTTTGACTTTCTGAATTATGAAAACAAACAGTTTCGTGCCACACGCGAATTCAAAAGAAATTCAAAGCGGTTTGAAGATATTAAAACTGTTGGTGCGGCGTTTTATGAATGGATTGATAATACCTGGATTCCGTTGCAGCATAGTAAGGCAGAAGAAATCATCGGTTTGAGCTATGAAAATTTTAAACGTACCATTATCATTCCGCAAGGACAATTTAAAGAATTTATCGAACTGGGTGCGAAAGATCGAACACAGATGATGAAGGAAATTTTTAACCTGCATCATTTTGATTTACAGGAAAAGGTATCAAAGTTGAACAATAAGAACCTGACCGCACTCAATCAATTAGAAGGGAAATTATCAGGATATGATGAAGTTTCTGAAGAAAAAATCAATCAGTTAAGCGAAACATTAACCGAGGAACAAAAAATTGTTTTGGACAAAAAACAGCTTTTTGATACAGCCAACGAAAAGTTGCAACAGCTGAAAGCGTTAAAAACCGATTTTGAAAATTTAGAAAACAAAAAAAGTTCCTTCACAGCATTATCCCATCAAAAACCAATAATTGATGCACAAAAGGCTTCATTAGAACTTTACGAGCGGATTTTCAAAGTCTTTTACCAGCTTTTGACGGATATTGACAAAACCGAAAAAAACATTAAAACCCTGTCTGTTCAGGCAGAAAACGAGGAAAAGCAACTGAAAATTTCTGAAAGCAATCTGACCGAAATTTCTGAAAAGATAAACGAAATAAAACCTTATTTTGAACAGCTCCCGCAAAAACGTTTAGAATCCGCTGATTTGGAATTAATTTCCGAAGTTATTCATTTTCAATCTGAAATCAACGAGCTTAAGATCCGTACCTCAAAGGGTTCTGCCAAAGTTTCGGAAGTTGAACGCGCCATAAAAATGATTGTTGAAACCATAAAAGAATCTGAGGAAAAGATGGTTCAGCTTCATAAACAACAAATTGATACCGATGTTTTAATGAATGTAGGTAACTGGTTTATTCATCAGCAAAATTTACTCAAGAACAGCGAAATTCAGCAAGGAAAAATCAATCAGCTAATAAAAGAAATCGAACAGATTTCAAAGGAGTTGACTGTGGATAAAATTTCAGTTGCCGATTTTGAAAACAACGTAAAAATAAAAAACCTTGAATTTCTATCGCTCAAAAAACAATTAGACGAAAAACGCAGAAGTTTTGAAGTTCAGCAGGAACTATCGCACTTTGCTCACAATTTGCAACACGGCGAATCCTGTCCGCTTTGTGGTTCTTTAGAGCATCCATCGATCATTGTTTTAGATGATGTTACGTTGAATCTGAACGAAATCAAAACTGAAAGTGAGCGTTTAGAAAACCAACACAACCATTGGATTGATTTTACGGAAAAAATCCGTCGGAAAATTCAGAAATTATCGCTTGTTGAAGAACAGCTTTCAATGGAAAAAATAACTCTTCAAAATATTGAAAATCAACTTTTAAAACATCAGTCACTATTTGTCTGGAGCGGTTTTAGAGCCGGTAATCCGGAAGATTTCGAGCAAAAAAGAAACAATTCTTTAGAAATCGGTAAAGAAATAGAAACGAAAAACCGGTTTATTGCCAATCAAAGAATGATGTTGGAGAATGAACGCGAAAAAGTCGAAAAGTTTAAAAATGCACTGGAACAATTTAAGTTAGACGAAACGAAAAAAGAAACGCAGATTAAACAGAATTTAAGCAATTTAAAAGTATTGAACTATATAGATTTCAGGCATTTTTCTGTTGATGAAATCAAGCAAAAATTAAATGATTTAAAAGCTTTTAATGAAAAAACAGAGCACGATTTTAATCAGTTAAGTCAAACTTTCAATCAGTTAAACAATCAGATTTCGGTTCAAAAAACAACCCTTGAATTAACGCAAAAACAGCTTGCCAATTTAATTACTAATTTACAAGCGCTCAACTCAGAATTTGACCAGCATTTAACCGAACAAAACCTTCCGAATAAAGAAAAAGTTTCTGAAATTTTAAATAAGCAATGGGAGATCGAAGCTGTAAAAAAACAAATTGAAGAGTTTACTATTGTTTATAAAACGCTTGAAAATCAAATTGCAGAATTGGAACAAAAGCTTGAAAATGTTTCTTTTAACACCGAAGAGTTTCAGCAATATGAGCAACAGTTTTCCATTTTAAAAACCGAATTAGAACAAGCTACTGAAAATGTTACTAAAACCAACACCGAAGTGCAACGTCTTACAAAAGCATATAAAGAAAAACAAGAGTTGCAGACTACTCTGAATCAATTGCAAAAGCGGGCAGAAAATCTTAGAACATTGACCAATTTGTTTAAAGGAGCTGGTTTTGTACAGTATGTTTCATCGGTTTATTTAAAGCAATTGTGCGAAAATGCCAACATTCGTTTTCATCGGATGACCAAAAATCAGTTGAGCTTGCAGATTAATGAAAACAATGATTTTGAGATTATTGATTATTTAAACGAAGGTCGGGCAAGGAGTGTTAAAACCTTGTCGGGCGGTCAGTCGTTTCAGGTTTCGTTGAGTTTGGCATTAGCCTTGGCAGAAAGTGTTCAGGTGCATTCCAAAGCCGAAAAGAACTTCTTTTTTATCGACGAAGGTTTTGGAACACAAGATGCCGAAGCCGTAAATACCGTGTTTGAAACACTGCATCATCTGCACAAGGAAAACCGCATCGTTGGGATTATTTCGCACGTAGAAGAGCTGAAAGAACGGATGCCTGTTTCTTTGTCGGTCATCAAAAATGAGGAAACAGGAAGTCAAATATCAATCAGTGAATAAGAAATAATATTAGGGTTAAATCCTGATCTCTTTGGAGTTTTTGGGAATCCGGTATCTGAAATCCAGGGGCTGATTGACGGAAACCCTTCTGTAATCTATTTTGATGTGTACATCCTTTTTCTGCATGGCGTGGATATTGATTTCTTTGGGAAGGAACAAGTTTTCTGCAGTTTGATAAGCCGGATAATTCACGACTAACTTATCCGCACTTTGATCTTGTTTCACTTCGGTCGAAGTAATTTCGTTTTGGCTGCCCAATAGCAGTTTGACTAAAAATTGATTCAGCTTCAATTCCAGAAGGTTACTGTCTTCTTTGGTATAATCGTATTCGTTGAGATTGTAAAAAGCTTTACCTAACAACAGGTTTTCAACATTTTCATAAGTGATTTCAGTTCCTAAAAAATTGGAGATAAAATCGTAATCGCCGTCATAATATGTACCTCCTAAAATCTCATAAAAACTTGCACGTTCCGGAGTCAAATAAACCTTAGCACCCGTTATGCCAAAGGCTTTTACAAAAATCAAAATTTGTTTACCTTTTTCAATACGGATTTCTGCATTGGGAGATTGCTGCATATTTTGGTCTTTATAATCCACATCAGCATTAATCCTTAACGTATTAAAATCGTTAAACAGATTGTAATGAGCTATTGCTATATCTGCAATAGGAGCATTAACAGTTGTTATTTTTCCGTGAGAATCAAGAGTTTCTGAACTGCTTTCGGCAGTTTTTGCTGTTTTGCATGAAATTACAAAAAAACTAAGAATTGATATATAGATAAATTGTTTCATTTTCTGAATTTGAAAAGATAAAGAAACAAAAAAATCCGTTGTAAACGGATTCTTTATGATTATTCTAACACACTGTAATCGCCGATACTGATACTGGTAAACGTTCCGTCGAATTTAGCATGATTGCCAATCATTGCGTTGTCTAAATCAGCATTTTTAACGGTTGCATTGGTTTGTATCAAACTGTTTTTTATGGTGGCATTTTCAACTTTGGAATGATTGCCCAACGAAACATTCGGACCGATAGTTGCGTTTTTCAAAACCACATTTTCGCCTATATAACAAGGCGGAATAATGGTCGAATTTTCTATAACTACATTTGATGAAACCAAATTTTCGCCATCGTTTTGCAAAAAGTTCAGCATACGGTTGTTGGTATCTACGGTTACGTTTTTATTTCCGCAATCCATCCATTCATCTACTTTGCCGGGAACAAAACGCAATCCTTTTTGCTTCATATTTTCCAAAGCATCTGTTAATTGATATTCACCGCCTTTTTCGATATTGTTGTCAATCAGATATTCTAATTCACTTCGCAGATTTTCAGCCGATTTAAAGAAATAGATTCCGATAATCGCTAAATCAGAAATAAATTCTTTTGGTTTTTCGACAAAATCCACGATTTCGTTT
>DATGMY010000135.1:0-4150 GCA_035307005.1 Flavobacterium sp.
CCCGACAGTTATTTGCAGGCAGAACTGGAAAGCTCGTTTATTTATGAAGACACGCCCGACCAATTAAAATCGACGATTGATGTAAAAAACGATATGGAAACCGACCGACCAATGGATCGTTTGGTTTGTGGAGATGTTGGCTTCGGAAAAACAGAGGTTGCCATTCGTGCTGCGTTTAAAATGGTTGATAACGGAAAGCAAGTCGCTGTTTTGGTGCCCACAACGATATTGGCATTTCAACATTTCAAAACGTTTAGCGAACGGTTGAAAGATATGCCGGTAAACATTGCATATCTGAATCGTTTTAAAACCGCCAAACAAAAATCGGAAACCTTAAAAGATTTAGCCGCAGGAAAAATCGACATTATTATTGGAACGCATCAGTTGGTCAATAAAAATGTTCAGTTTAAAGATTTGGGGTTATTGGTAATTGACGAAGAACAGAAATTTGGTGTAGCGGTAAAGGACAAACTCAAAACCATCGGTGAAAACATCGACACTTTGACTCTGACCGCGACGCCTATTCCACGAACGTTGCAGTTTTCGCTGATGGCAGCTCGTGATTTATCGGTCATTACCACGCCGCCACCTAACCGTTATCCTATTGAAACGAATGTTGTAGGATTTAACGAAGAAATCATCCGTGATGCCGTTTCGTATGAATTGGAGCGTGGCGGTCAGGTTTATTTCATCAACAACCGTATCGAAAACATTAAAGAAGTAGCCGGAATGATTCAGCGGTTAGTCCCACACGCAAAAATAGGGGTAGGACATGGACAAATGGAAGGGAAAAAGCTCGAAGAAATGATGTTGGCTTTTATGGAAGGCGAATTTGATGTGTTGGTAGCTACCACCATTATTGAAAGTGGATTGGATGTGCCAAATGCCAATACTATTTTTATCAACAATGCCAATAATTTCGGACTGTCGGATCTGCATCAAATGCGTGGAAGAGTAGGGCGGAGCAACAAAAAAGCGTTTTGTTATTTTATTACACCGCCTTATACTGCAATGACCGAAGAAGCACGCAAAAGAATCTCGGCTTTAGAACAGTTTAGTGAATTGGGAAGCGGATTCAATATTGCGATGAAAGATCTGGAAATTCGTGGTGCAGGCGATTTATTGGGTGGCGAACAAAGTGGGTTTATCAATGAAATAGGCTTTGAAACCTATCAGAAAATTATGAACGAAGCCATCGATGAACTTAAAGAAAATGAGTTTAAAGATTTATACGAAGAAGAGCAAAATATTGATACGAAAGAATACGTTAAAGATATAGTAATCGAATCGGATTTTGAAATTTTATTTCCCGATGAATACATCAACAATGTTTCGGAGCGATTGGCGTTGTACAACGAACTGGCAACTTTGAAAACGGAGGACGAGCTGCTTGCATTTCAAAATAAATTAATTGACCGCTTTGGTGCATTGCCCAAACCTGTTCAAAATTTATTGGATTCTGTGCGGATCAAATGGATTGCTTCTAAAGCAGGCATCGAAAAATTAGTGTTGAAACAAGGCAAAATGATTGGTTACTTTATCAGCGATCAACAATCGGCTTATTATCAATCGGCACAATTCAGAAAAGTATTGCAGTTTATTCAGATGTATCCGAAAAAGGCTGCTTTAAAAGAAAAACAAACCAAAAACGGCTTGCGGTTGTTGTTGACTTTTGATCACGTGAAATCGATTACCACAGCGTTGGGGAATTTACAAAAATTAGAACAATTATGATAAGAATCATCACATTACTACTTCTTATTTTCGGCTTTCAAAAAGCTGTTGCACAAGATACGATACAATTTGTGCCCGAGCCTGTTGTAAAGGATGGGAGTTATGCCGGTGGCGATATAGAAGATTTATATCATTACGTCAACAATAATTTTAATTATAACAATGTAAAGAAAGAAGATGTTCCGGAACGATTTCGCAGGAGGAATTATTTTATTTTTTACGTGGTATTTGCGGTAAGTGAAGACGGCAAAGCTTTTGAATTTTCGCCTAAAGAAATTTCTGAAGAAAACAGTTTTTACAAAGAAGCGGTTCGTGTGATTTCTTCTACAAGTTGGAACGTGGCAACCAAAGACGATGTTTATGAAAAGCAGTTTTTTGTGATCCCGATCCGTGCAAATGTAAGTGATTTTTAGACGGTCGTTATTTGAAACACAAAAATCCCTGTAGAATCTAAAGGGATTTTGTTTGTTGGGAACACAGTCCGGTTATCTTTTCTATCGAACAGTTATTTCAAAAATGAATGAGCCGTTGTATCTTGATCATCTTCATTGTTTTTGGCAAAAATATTTAATTGTTTCAACCAATAAACAAAAGCTACGCAACAAATGATGATAAAAGCAAAAGTGATAAAATTTGCCAGCCACCAGTTAGATAATTCCAATTTGGCTAACCAATCCATAGGTTTCATTAAAATCTCCACGAATAAATACTCAATGCCTTCAAAGAAAGATGTCCACATAATATTGTTATTAAATTATTTATGTTTAATTTCAGTTAAGTTCTAACTTTGCAACAAAAGTAAAAAAAATTATCAACAAGTTATTTACAAAATCAAAATAATTATTCTTGATGCTCACAAATCTTTTTTCAAAAAGCAGACCCATAGGCTATGTTATCATTGGTTTATTGCTTCTTGTAGTCTATTTCTTACAGTTGGTTTCAGATTTAAATTGGCTGCAATCGCCTGTTGCTGTGGTAGAAAAAAGTTTTTTGTTTTTTGCGGTAGTGTTTTCAGTACTGTTGATTCAGTTTATTACCGTAAAAAATCATTTGGCGGTCAATAATTTGTATTCTTTGTTTTTATATGCTTGTTTTCTGATTCTTTTTCCTGTCTATTTTTCTGATTCAGAATTGATTATTGCTAACCTTCTGGTGTTGCTTGCCTTGCGGAGAATTATTTCTCTGCAGACGTTGAAAATGCCTAAAATCAAAATCTTTGATGCCAGTTTATGGATTTTTCTGGCAACCTTGCTTGAATCCTGGACTATTTTGTATTTTGTTTTGGTCTATCTTGCTATTATTTGGTACGTAAGTGAAGATTACCGTCATTGGATTATTCCGTTTGTGGCGTTGTTTGTTGTAACGGTTTTGTTTTATACCTACAGTATCTTTTCCGGAATTGACCTTTTTGCTTTTTGGAAAAATAAATACGATGTAGGATTTAGTTTCAGTTATTTTGATAATGTTTACCAAAATATCGCTCTTTCATTTTTTGCTACGATTGCAGTTTTTTTTACAGCCAATCAGTTGATGCATCTGAAAAATATTCCTACAAACCAATTGAATCTTTATAAAAACATTGTGCTTTGCTTTATTATCGGAGCAGCTATTTACGTTATCGCGCCGGAAAAATCCAACGGTTTACTTGTTTTTACTTTTTTCCCGTTGTCGATTATCGGAGGAAATTTTATTGCACGAACAGAAAGCCAGTGGGTCAAAGAAACGGTTTTAAGCCTGATTCTCGGTTTCAGCCTTTTGTTGTTTTTGTTGAAATTGTGATCTTTTCTATTATTTACCAAATCTATTTTTTTAGATGATTTTTAAATTTTTGGAATTCGGATTAACTTGTGTTTATTGTACAGGTTAGTTTTTTATTTCTTGGAGTATTTTTAATATCAAAGAAAAACTATCTTTGCAGATAAAACTAAAGATATGTTTGCAGAATTCGCATTTCCCATTTTTGAACAAAGTATTGCAGATTACCATAAATACGATGATGTACATCATCCGATAGAAAATCCGTATGAAAAAGGCAGTATTGAGCATTTGCTTTATGCAAAAAACTGGGTAGATACCGTGCAGTGGCATTACGAAGATATTATCCGCGATCCGCAAATCGACCCGGTAGCAGCATTGGATTTAAAACGCAAAATCGATGCATCAAATCAGGTACGCACGGATATGGTTGAATACATCGACAGTTATTTCCTGGACAAATACAAAAATGTGCAGGTAAAACCCGACGCCAAGATTAATACGGAAAGTCCGGCGTGGGCTATTGACCGCTTGTCGATTCTGGCACTGAAGATTTACCACATGAACGAAGAAGCGACCCGTGAAACGGCTTCTGAGGAACACAGAGCAAAATGTCAGGCAAAATTAGATGTTTTGTTAGAACAAAAACAAGATATGTTTG
>DATGMY010000136.1:0-4498 GCA_035307005.1 Flavobacterium sp.
CATTGGCTGGTATATTCGTCAGTACAACAACACTCTGAAAATAAAAACCATCAGCGTAGTGGAGCAATCAGAAGTGAAATCATTACAGGAAGAACATTTGCAAAAAGCGGACTTTATCATTGTTGCCGATGCAGATATGCCCAAAAGCTACGAGTAATGAAGTACTTACTGCCCTTTCTATGCTCATCAGCAGTTTAAATTGATTATAAATAGCGAAATAAATTAATTAACATTTTTTTTGTTTTTATAATTAGCCGTATTTTTGTGTGATTTTAAAAATAGATAAACTATTAACATTACATTATGGCAAAATCTGCACTATTGAAGTCGTCACTCGGTAAAAAATACTGGATGGCGCTTACGGGTTTATTTTTATGCGTGTTTTTAATAGGTCACTTAGCGGGTAACTTGCAGTTGATTTTCGGAACAGATTTACAGTTCAATCAATATGCATACTTTATGACTTCTAATCCGGCAGTAAAAATTTTATCGTACTTAACGTATTTTTCAATTCTGTTCCACGCAGTGGATGGAATTTTACTGACCATTCAAAACAAAAAGGCACGACCGGCAGGCTATGTAAAAAACAACGCTGCGGCAAACACCACGTGGCAATCGCGTAATATGGCGGTTTTGGGAACTTTATTATTAGTGTTTATTGTTACCCACATGACAAATTTCTGGGCAAAAATGCACTTTACCGAAATGCCTTTACAACAACAGAGTGTTACCATCCAGCCAATGCCTGGAATGGATCTGGAGGCACAGGGTATCAACACTACAAACGGTGGTCTGATTTATCTGATAGATCAGGAAGGAACATCGGTTTATTTTGATAAAGTAGAAGGAGAACTGGAACTCCGTAACAACAAAGAATTTTACGCAAAAGGTTCGGAAATCAAGGTTGCCGAAGGATATAAAGATCTGTACAAAATTACCATAGATTTTTTCAAAGATCCGCAATATGGATTGGCTTTTACTCTTTTCTACGTGTTTTCAATGGCGGTTTTGGCTTTCCATTTGTTGCACGGCTTTGCAAGTGCTTTTCAGTCTTTAGGTCTTAACAACCCTAAATACAACAGTTGTATTAAAGGATTGGGTAAATTATTTGCAATCATCGTTCCTTTATTATTCGCAATTATTCCAATTTACATTCGTTTCTTTTTAAAATAATTTTCAGTTATGGCATTAGATAATAAAATACCAAAAGGAGAGGACATCTCTACCAAATGGACAGACTATAAAGCTCATATCAATCTGGTAAACCCTGCAAACAAACGTAAGATTGACGTTATTGTTGTAGGGACAGGTTTGGCAGGAGGTTCTGCTGCCGCTACATTAGCTGAATTAGGTTACAACGTAAAAGCATTCTGCTTTCAGGATTCTCCCAGACGTGCACACTCAATTGCAGCTCAGGGAGGTATCAACGCAGCTAAAAATTATCAGGGAGACGGCGACTCTACCTACAGATTGTTTTACGACACTGTAAAAGGAGGGGATTACCGTGCAAGAGAAGCCAACGTATATCGTTTGGCCGAAGTTTCTGCCAACATCATCGACCAGTGTGTGGCTCAGGGAGTACCTTTGGCACGCGAATACGGAGGTCTTTTAGACAACCGTTCGTTTGGTGGTGCACAGGTTTCCCGTACGTTTTATGCAAAAGGACAAACAGGACAACAATTGTTGCTGGGAGCTTATTCTGCAATGAACCGT
The DNA here is from genome assembly GCA_035307005.1 of Flavobacterium sp. Taxonomy (GTDB): domain Bacteria; phylum Bacteroidota; class Bacteroidia; order Flavobacteriales; family Flavobacteriaceae; genus Flavobacterium. Next base: position 1,714 of record DATGMY010000136.1, read on the forward strand.
CAAATTGGTCGTGGAAAAATTAAAATGTATAACCGTCACGAAATGCTGGAATTAGTTATCGTGGACGGAAAAGCTCGTGGAATTATCGCTCGTAATTTAATTACGGGAGAAATTGAAAGACATTCGGCACACGCTGTGGTTTTAGGAACAGGAGGTTACGGAAACGTGTTTTTCCTTTCTACCAATGCAATGGGGTCAAACGTAACAGCTGCCTGGAAAGCACATAAAAAAGGAGCTTATTTTGCCAACCCTTGTTATACACAAATCCACCCGACCTGTATTCCTGTGTCTGGAGATCATCAGTCTAAACTGACTTTGATGTCGGAGTCCTTAAGAAATGACGGTCGTATTTGGGTACCGAAAAAATTAGAAGACGCTCAGGCAATCAGAGAAGGAAGATTAAAACCAACACAATTGGCAGAAGAAGACAGAGATTATTATCTGGAACGACGCTATCCTGCTTTTGGGAACTTGGTGCCTCGTGATGTGGCTTCGCGTGCTGCAAAAGAACGTTGCGATGCAGGTTTTGGTGTCAATGCAACCGGAGAAGCGGTGTATTTAGATTTTGCCTCTGCTATTCAAAGATACGGTACAGAACAAGCCCGTATCAAACATTTGGATGAAAATGATGCTAAACTGGTTTACGATTTAGGGAAAACTGTAATCGAAAACAAATACGGAAACCTTTTCCAGATGTATGAGAAAATCGTTGACCAAAATCCTTATGAAACTCCAATGATGATTTATCCTGCGGTTCACTATACGATGGGAGGACTTTGGGTTGATTACAACCTGATGACAACCATTGAGGGATGCTACTGTATCGGGGAAGCAAATTTCTCTGATCACGGAGCCAACCGTCTGGGAGCTTCGGCATTGATGCAGGGATTAGCAGACGGATATTTTGTGTTGCCTTATACCATTGGAAATTATTTATCGAAAGAAATCCGTACAGGAGAAATTCCTACCAATACACCCGAATTTGAAGAAGCTGAAAACAAAGTAAAAGAGCAAATCAACTTCTTTATGAACAACAACGGAAAACACTCTGTTGACTATTTCCATAAAAAATTAGGAAAAGTAATGTGGAATAAAGTAGGTATGGCTCGTAATGCACAGGGACTTTCGGAAGCAATGGAAGAAATCAAAGCCATCCGTGAAGAATTCTGGAAAGAGGTTAAAGTTCCGGGAACAGCAGACGGATTCAATCAAGAACTTGAAAAAGCGTTTCGCGTTTCTGATTATTTAGAACTGGGAGAATTTTTTGCTAAAGATGCTCTTCACAGAAACGAATCTTGTGGTGGACACTTTAGAGAAGAATATCAAACTGATGAGGGAGAAGCACAACGCGACGACGAAAACTTTGCTTACGTTGCCGCATGGGAATATACAGGAAACCCGAGAGAAGCAATCCTTCATAAAGAAGATTTGGTGTTTGAGAATATTCAATTAGTACAACGTAGTTATAAATAAGATATCAAAAGTCTAACTTAGACTTTTGACTTTAAAATAGTAAAACGATGAAATTAACGCTAAAAATCTGGAGACAGAAGAATGCTCAGGATCAAGGGAAAATCGTTGAGTATAAAGTAGATAATGTTTCGCCGGATATGTCTTTCCTTGAGATGTTGGATGTATTGAACGAAGATTTGGTAAACAAAAATGAAGACCCGGTAGCTTTTGACCACGATTGTCGTGAGGGAATTTGCGGGATGTGTTCGCTGTTCATTAATGGACAAGCACATGGACCAGACAGAGGAATCACTACATGTCAGCTACACATGCGCACGTTTAAAGACGGAGATACGATTTTTATCGAGCCGTTCAGAGCGAAAGCATTCCCGGTTATTAAAGACTTGGTGGTGGACAGAAGTTCATTTGAAAGAATCCAGCATGCCGGAGGGTTTATCTCTGTAAATACTTCGGGAAATACGCAGGATGCCAACGCTATTCCAATCCGTAAAGACAATGCTGATAAATCTTTTGATGCAGCAGCTTGTATCGGATGTGGGGCTTGTGTGGCTTCTTGTAAAAATGCCTCTGCTATGCTGTACGTTTCTGCAAAAGTTTCACAATTTGCCCTGTTGCCACAAGGTAGAGTCGAGGCTACAGAACGTGTATTAAACATGGTCAACCAAATGGACGAAGAAGGTTTTGGAAACTGCACCAATACAGGAGCATGTGAGGTAGAATGTCCAAAAGGAATTTCTTTAGAGAACATTGCCCGTATGAACCGCGAATACTTAGTTGCTTCGGTTAAGTAGTTTTTTCTTATAAATAAGTATAAAGAAATCCGGATTTTTTCCGGATTTTTTTATTTTGGGATTGTCCCGTTCTGAAAGTTTTATAATTGTTTTTCTGACTTCCCCCAGCGGATCGTGTTCATGATTCTATGATGTTGTTTATTAGACTTTCGTTGGATGAATGGTTTTTATCATTGTAGTCGTATGTTAATCACACATTACTTTTTCCGATAACCTGGAAGATCTTTGTACTGATGCGTAAAAGATATTGATTGTTTTAAGTTCTACTTAACCATTCCTGTTTGAGGAAATTTAACATATTCTTAGCCTATTGAAATAGATTGATGTGTTTATTCTAAAACAAAACCTGTGAAGTGCCGTTAAAAAAGGATTTTTCTTACCTTTGACTGGATAAAGCCTTACTCACGGACTAAAATGAAGATACTGCACTTAGATACCAATCACCCACTACTTATAGAGCAATTAACAGTTGCCGGATTTGAAAACGATGAAGATTATATTTCATCAAAAGAAACAATTGA
>DATGMY010000137.1:0-4444 GCA_035307005.1 Flavobacterium sp.
AACCATTCAATACAAATAAACTACAAAAACTTGCCCAACTCGGCAAGTTTTTTTATTTTGCAGAGTTTATATCATAAAGTAGAAAAAATGAAAAAATTAGTAAGTTCTATTTTTATTGCGGCAATTATTGTGTCGTGCAATAAGACAGAAAAGTCTGATACAGACGAGCCTTTAACGTATCCTGAAACAAGAAAAGACACGGTGGTTGACACCTATTTCGGCGAAAGCATTAATGATTATTACCGTTGGTTGGAAGACGACCGCTCAGAAGAAACAGCCGCTTGGGTTACTGCGCAAAATGAAGTCACTTTTGCTTATTTGGACAGAATTCCGTACCGCGAACAATTGACAAAACAATTGACCGAAAAATGGAATTACGAAAAAATCAGCGCACCATTTGTAGAGGGCGATTACACTTATTATTTTAAAAACGACGGATTACAAAATCAATCCGTTTTATACCGTAAAGATCAATCCGGGAAAGAAGAAGTTTTCTTAGATCCAAATACCTTTTCTAAAGACGGAACCACTTCATTATCCGACATTTCCTTTACAGAAGACGGAAGCTTGGTAGCTTACGCTATTTCCGAAGGAGGAAGTGACTGGAGAAAAGTGATTGTTTTAAACGCAAAAGACAAATCGGTTATTGGCGATACATTGATTGATGTGAAATTCTCCGGACTTTCTTGGTACAAAAATGAAGGTTTCTATTATTCAAGCTATGATAAACCCGACGGATCTGAATTATCTGCAAAAACAGATGAGCACAAATTGTATTATCACAAATTAAATACACCGCAATCAGATGATCAGGTTATTTTTGGAGATAAAACCAAACGTCGCTATGTAGGCGGATATGTTACCGATGATCAGAATTATTTAGTAATCTCGGCAGCAAATGCTACTTCGGGCAACGAATTATATCTTCAGGATTTAACAGCTCCAAACAGTCCTATTCAAACGATTGTAACTGGTTTTGACAACGATTATTCGATAATCGATTCAAAAGACGGAAAAATTTATATTGTAACCAATTTCAACGCACCCAACAAAAAATTGATGTCAGTTGATGCGGCTTCTGTTGCTGATAAAAATGCCTGGACAGACGTAATTGCTGAAACCGAAAATGTATTGAGTTTGTCAAAAGCTGGCGGATATTTCTTTGCACATTATATGAAAGATGCTGTTTCTGTGGTTCAGCAATATGAGTATAACGGCACCAAAGTACGTGAAATCGAATTACCCGGATTAGGAACCGCTTCTGGTTTTGGTGATAAAAAAGAGGCTAAAGAACTGTACTTTTCATTTACCAATTACGTGACGCCGGGAACGATTTACAAAATGGATATTACTTCAGGAAACTCAGAAGTATATCAGCAACCAAAAGTAAAGTTCAATCCGGAAGATTACGAATCAAAACAAGTTTTTTATACCTCAAAAGACGGTACAAAAGTTCCGATGATGATTACCTATAAAAAAGGTACAAAATTAGACGGAACCAACCCCACGATGTTGTATGCCTATGGAGGTTTCAATATTTCGTTAACGCCGAGTTTTAGTATTGCCAATGCCGTTTGGTTAGAAAATGGTGGTATTTACGCCGTTCCAAACTTACGTGGTGGTGGCGAATATGGTAAAAAATGGCACATTGCCGGAACACAATTGCAAAAACAAAACGTGTTTGACGATTTCATCGCTGCGGCTCAATATTTAATCGACAACAAATACACTTCTTCTGAAAAATTAGCCATTCGCGGTGGATCAAACGGAGGATTGTTGGTTGGAGCAACGATGACACAACGCCCGGATTTAATAAAAGTAGCCTTGCCCGCAGTAGGCGTTTTAGATATGTTGCGTTACCACACGTTCACAGCTGGTGCAGGTTGGGCATACGATTACGGAACAGCCGAAGATTCTGAAGAAATGTTTGAATACTTAAAAGGATATTCACCAGTGCATAATGTAAAAGAAGGTGTTTCGTATCCAGCAACGATGATTACCACAGGCGATCACGACGATCGCGTGGTACCGGCACACAGTTTTAAATTCGCAGCCGAATTGCAAGATAAAAACGAAGGAAACAATCCAATGTTAATCCGTATTGATGTAAACGCCGGACATGGAGCCGGAAAATCGGTACAGCAAACTATTAATGAAAATGCCGATATCCAAGCCTTTACCCTTTGGAATATGGGTGTTACAAAATTGTAATATTTAATTTTTATACAACAAAAGCACCTGCAAGGTATCTTTCTTTGCAGGTGTTTTTTGTTTCGGGAATATCCCTGCCGGGAATTAAAACCAAAGACTTTATTTATGTAAATCTATCAAAAAACAAAATCCATGATTGCTATGGTTTAAGTTTACATTTTATTTTTGCATCATTTCAAATCATTTCATTTTTTTATCTAATTTAGACCCAAGAAAAACGTTTATATTTTTATGACTCAAAAAGTTATAGTGGGTAGTGAAGAATGGTGTGCACTACCACAATTAAAGGTTCCTGCCATCAAGGTACGTGTCGATTCAGGAGCAAAAACATCAGCTTTACACGCAGAACAAATTACTCCGTTTGAAAAAGATGGTGAAAAATGGGTCAAATTTTTCATACATCCCATACAAAAAACGGTTAAAAACGCCATTAGCTGCGAAGCCAAAATAATTGACCGGCGCATTATAAAAAGCTCTACAGGAACGCGAGAAAACCGTTATGTGATCAATACCGAAATATCTTTGGGCGACCAGACATGGACGATTGAACTTACGCTTACCAACCGTGATTCTATGGGATACCGTATGCTTCTGGGAAGGGAAGCGATGGCGGGCAGACTCATTGTGGACCCTGATGAACATTTCCATTTTGGTATTGTCACGCCCGAAAAATTGCGCGAATATTATATGCCGCAAACTTCTGAAAAGAGAGGTTTACGCATCGGCTTATTGGCAAGCAACCCCGACCTGTATTCCAATATGCGTATTATGGAAGCCGGAGAACTTCGAGGTCATGAAATGCACTTTCTAAATCTGAAGCATTGTTATATGAAATTAGATGCACACGAACCCCAAATTCACTATCGGGGTGGACGTGTTCTCAATGACTTTGACGCTATCATTCCAAGAATCCGACCAAGTATGACCTACTACGGTTGCTCATTGATTCGGCAGTTTGAATCGCTGAAGGTTTTCAGTTTAAACAATGCTGCCTCGATTACACAATCCCGCGATAAATTGTTTTCTCTTCAATTATTGCTGAGCCACGGAGTGGAGATTCCCACGACCGGATTTGCCAATTCTCCGCTTGATACCACTGATTTGATCAATATGGTGGGAGGTTCTCCGTTAATTATCAAATTATTGGAAGGAACACAGGGAAAAGGTGTGGTTCTGGCCGAAACAAAAAAAGCTGCCGAATCGGTTATCAATGCTTTTAAAAGCCTAAATGCCAACATCTTGGTTCAGGAATTTATCAAAGAAGCCAATGGAAAGGATTTGAGATTATTTGTTGTTGACGGTAAAGTTGTTGCCGCTATGCAACGCGAAGCTCTTCCCGGGGAATTCCGTGCTAATATCCATTTAGGTGGAAAAGCATCCGTTGTAAAAGTTACTGCCGACGAGAAAAAAATAGCCATAAAAGCAGCAAAAGCAATGAATTTAAAAGTTGCAGGTGTTGATATAATCCGTTCATCCAAAGGACCTTTACTTTTAGAAGTGAATTCTTCTCCCGGATTAGAAGGTATAGAAGGAGCAACTGGCAAGGATATTGCAGGGGAAATGATAAAGGCTATCGAAAAAAACTTTAAGTGGCTTTAATAATTAATTTAAACAAATTTAAAATGAGAAAGATTTTTTATTTATTATCGTTTGCCCTACTAACATTTTCAACTATGGCACAAAACAATAACAATATTACTCCTCAGGTAAATGTAAGCGGAGAAGGTTCTGTGAAAATCCAACCTGACTATGCAATCATTTCGATTGGTTCAGAAATTAAAGATGTCGATTCGGGAAAAGCAAAAAAACAAAACGACGAAATTATTGCTAAAATGATTCAGGTCATCAAAAAAAGTAAAATCGATGAAAAAGATTATCAAACGCAACGGGTAAATCTTTACAAATCGAGAGATTACCAGCAAAAAAAAGACTATTTCGTAGCAAATCAAACCATTACGATTACTTTGCGTAATCTTGATCAATACGAAATATTGATGAGCGATTTAATGGACGCCGGTGCCAACAGCATCAACGGTGTAGAATTCAAATCGACCCAAACAGAGAAATTCGCATCGGAAATCAGAGCAAAAGCAGTATTGGATGCTAAGAAAAAAGCACAGGATTACGCAAGTGCGTTAGACCAGGCAATCGGAAAAGCTTTAATAATCAGTGATCAGTCATTTGTAAACACACCAAGGGTTTACGCTATGAAAACAGCAGCTTTTTCGGCTGA
>DATGMY010000138.1:0-4004 GCA_035307005.1 Flavobacterium sp.
TCTCTGGGATTGTACCAGGTATTGAAACAACTGAATCATAAGGTTCAGGTTATTTCTCCTAATGAATTTCCGGATTTCATCTCATGGTTGCCCGATGCCGACAAAGTATTGGTTTTTGAAAAAAATATTGAAGTCTGTAAAGCATTTTTACAACAAAGCGATTTAATTTTTACTTTGGATTTTAATGCTTTGCATCGCACGGGCGAACAAATGGAAAACGTTCTCAAAACACTTTCCGCAGATTTTATAATGATCGACCATCATCAAATGCCCGATTCTTATGCCAAAATAACTGTTTCTGATACCTCATTTGGTTCGACCTGCGAACTGTTGTACCGTTTTATAGAACATCTACAACTAAAAAAATACATTAATACGGCTGCAGCAACCTGTTTTTATACAGGTATTGTAACTGATTCAGGCTCTTTCAAATTTGTAAAAACTACCGGAGATACACATCGTGTGGTTGCCGATTTAATTGATTTAGGAATCGACAATCCGGGAATTCACAGCAGATTATTTAACACCAGTTCTTACAACCGTTTGCAATTATTGGGACGTGCTCTGGAAAAATTACAAGTTTTACCCCAACACCATACCGCCTATACCTCATTGTCTCAAAAAGATCTGTATGAATTTAGTTTCCAAAAAGGCGATACGGAAGGAATTGTCAATTACGGACTTTCAATCAAAGGAATTGATTTGGCGGTCATCTTTATCGAAAATAAGGACGAAGGTATCATCAAAATTTCGTTTCGTTCAGAAGGAGATTTTGATGTGAACGAATTTGCGCGAAATTATTTCAACGGCGGTGGACATGTTAATGCTGCAGGAGGAAAATCGTTTGAAACATTAGAAGAAACCATTTCCCGTTTTGAACAAATTTTAAAACAAATCAACAAGCTGTAATTATGAAAAAAAATCTTGTTTGTATTCTTGGTTTATCAGGTTTATTGTTTGCTTGCAAACAACCCGAACCCAGAACTCCTGTGACTTATAATTCGGGAACATTTATCAAGGAATCGGTAGAGCGCAATAAGAACCTGGTACTAAACGAAGAAAAAATCATTCAGGAATTAATCCGGAAAGATTCGACTTCAAAATATTATCAAAGTGATTTGGGTTTTTGGTACAAATACCACGAAGCGAATACCAACGATACTGTGTTTCCCAGAAAAGGTGATGTCGTAAAGCTTGATTTCGAGATCTTTGACATTGATCATCAGCTTATTTACAGCAAAGAAGAAACCACACCAAAAGTTTACGCAGTTGATAAACAAGAAATTATGGTAGGGTTGCGTCACGCAGTAAAGCTGATGCACCAAGGCGAAACTATTTCGTTTATTTTTCCCTCGCACATGGCGTATGGCTATTTGGGCGACAAGGCTAAAATAGGAACCAATGTACCTTTAATTTGTAAAGTAACTTTAATTGATATAAAACCGGAATAATTATGAAAAAAATTTTGATGTTATTTGCGTTAGTTTCAACGCAGCTTTATGCACAAAACGATCTGACCGAAGGTATTTACGCTCGGTTTATTACTCAAAAAGGAACAATTACCACTGAATTGTTTTTCAAACAAACACCTCTTACTGTTGCCAATTTTGTTGCTTTGGCAGAAGGTAAACACCCTGAAGTAAGTGCGGAATATAAAAATAAACCTTTTTACGACGGACTTAAATTTCATCGTGTAATTGCTGATTTTATGATTCAAAGTGGTGACCCGAAAGGAGATGGCTCAGGACAGCCCGGTTATCTTTTTCCTGATGAAATTGTCGAAGGTTTAAAACACGACAGCGCAGGTATTCTTTCTATGGCAAACCGCGGTCCGGCTACCAATGGTTCGCAGTTTTTCATCACACACAAAGCCACACCGCACTTAGATGGTCGTCACACCGTATTTGGAAAAGTTGTTTCCGGTCAGGATGTGGTGGATGCGATTGCACAAAATGATGTTATTGAGAAAGTAGAAATTATACGCGTTGGAAAAGATGCGAAAAGATTCAACGCTGCAAAAGAATTTAGCTCCTCAATAGAAAAAATCAAAAAAGAAGAAGAAATCAAAAACAAAAAAAGCGAGGTTTTGATGACAAAAACCAAAGCCATGTTTGATGAGTACAATGCAAAAGCAACAGCTCTGCCTTCTGGTGTAAAAGTATATATTGCGGAAAAAGGAACTGGCGTAAAACCTGCCGAAAACGAAAATATTGCTTTTGACTATGCCGGTTATTTGAACAACGGCAAATTGTTCGACACAGGAATAGAAAGTCTTGCCACAGAACACGGAATTTTAGATGAACAAAGAAAAGCTGCCAATGCGTATCAGCCTTTAAATTATACTTTTGGCGACCAAAGCACATTTATCAAAGGAATGATCGAAGGTTTACTTCAGTTGGAAAAAGGCGATAAAGCATATATCTTTATCCCATCAGAATTGGGATACGGAGACCGTGCTTTGGGACCAATTCCGGCAAATTCAGACTTGGTATTTTATGTAGATATTAAACAATAACAAATTTTAAAAATTAATCAATGAAAAAATTACTATTGACAGCTGTATTGACAGCAACTGTACTTGTTTCGTGTAAAAAAGAAGACGAAACCAATCTTCCTGAAGGTATGTATGCAGAAATTACAACCAATAAAGGTCAAATTGTAGCTGCATTAGAATATGAAAAAACGCCCCAAACAGTGGCTAATTTCGTGGCATTGGCTGAAGGAACTCATCCTGAAGCGGATGCGCAATACAACGGAAAACCTTTTTATGATGGTTTGACTTTTCACAGAGTGATTGAAAACTTTATGGTTCAGGGCGGAGATCCGTCCGGCACAGGAGAAGGCGGTCCGGGATACCAATTCAACGATGAATTTGACGAAAGTCTGAAACACGACAAACCGGGAGTTTTATCAATGGCAAATGCAGGCCCCGGAACCAATGGTTCACAATTTTTTATCACTCACGTAGAAACCCCTTGGCTTGACAATATGCACAGTGTTTTTGGTCACGTGATTGAAGGACAAGAAATTGTTAACCAAATTGTACAAGGAGATAAAATCGAAACTGTAAAAATCATCCGTTCAGGCAAATCAGCCAAAGAATTTGATGCAGCAAAAGTATTCAAAGAGCAGCAGGAAGCATATAAAACAAAACAGGCAGAAGCTGTTCAGGCAATGGAAAAAACAATGGCTGAAACAGCAGTAACTTTGATGGATGCCAAAGCTAAAGCAACCAAAAATCCATCGGGATTATCTTATTTCGTTTTTGAAAAAGGTTCATCAGAAAAACCAAAAACAGGAGATAAAATCAATGTAGCTTATGCAGGATATTTTGAAGACGGACGTTTATTTGACACCAGTATTGAAACTATTGCAGAAAAATACGATATGCTGGACACACGCAGAAAAGCAGCTAATCAATACCTTCCAATTCCATTTGAATACGGTCAAAAAACAGGATTAATTCCAGGATTTATTGAAGGTATCGAGCAATTAAACATCGGAGATAAAGCTTATATTTTCATTCCTTCAGAATTGGGATATGGCAGTCAGGATATGGGGATCATCCCTCCAAATACCGATTTGGTTTTTGAAATCCACGTTACAAAATAAAAAAAGAGGCTAAGCCTAGTCATGGTCGGAAGAAATTCCGACCATGACTAGCTAATTGATTTGTTTTTAATTTGTTATATTTTATTGAAGTTTTTTAGGAACAATAGTTCGTTAAATTTTCAAGCAGCAATTTTCCCATAATTCAATAGCTGTATTATTTTAGATTTAATTTTAGTTAAGTTCGGTTTTATTGCAAACGTTACAAAAAATCGTTGGATTAGTAACTCATTGTAATACTGTGTTTTAACATCAGCCATTGAAAATGAATTGCGTTGGTCTTTTGGAATGGGCAGCCAATGGGTAACTTTAGCAATATTGATGGCTGTTAGCGACATGTTGAAATGGAAATTCAACTTGTTTTTGCTTCTTGCCTGGGAATCGTTCAATCCTGT
>DATGMY010000139.1:0-10711 GCA_035307005.1 Flavobacterium sp.
CTCACAGTTGTTAGAATCAAATCCTGTTGCTGAATGGTTTTCAAATCAATTTCTGCTTCCGGAACCACCATTATATGATTAGGCATTGTTTGTTCAATCAAACGAAACTCTTCTTTTACAAACGTATTTTTCATTAAATGCCCCCCGATATCCATAATCACCACTTGCGATGCATTGTTTTGAATGAATTTCAAAATGAAAGGAATCAGTTTCTTATCATTTTCATGAAAAAACGGTACAAATATCTTGTTGACTTCTTTCAAGTCTTTGTCTATGAAAACTCCCACCGGGATTTTTGAATTGGTAATCACAGATCGCGTGCGGTCGTCAAACGGGGAATAATCAAAAAACTTTTCTCTTCCCGTTACTTTATCCACTATAATTTCCGGATTTATAATACGAGTGGTAAAACCCAATAAACGTCCTAAAATGGTTCCATCGTAAATAGACGAGCCCAAGCCCATCAAGATCAAATCATAGTTCCCTTTGTGAGCCACATCCACAATTTCGGAGTCCACATCGGTAGAAACTTTGTAAAGGTTTAGGACATTTTGATTGAGTTTACGTGCTTCTTCTTCAATCGGAAGGAATACTTCTTCTTCGTATTCATCATTGAGCAAATCTACATCACTGCTGTTTACCATATGCAATGCCGTTACTACCGAAGTTTCCTTTTTGTTTTGGGTAAGGGTATTGGCTAATTTCAAGAGGTTTTTCCCTTTAGCTATTTTTTCAAAATAAAAAAGGATTTTAAACTTAGTCTCATCTATGGCATTCTCTGTTGCTTCTTCTTTACTCTTAAAAACTTTTCGTAAGACTGTCTTTCCAGCTTTGCCCGACATATTTTGCAGCAACAGCACTTCCTATAAATTTGCCGGTTACCGCCACTACAATAATCCATCCGGTTACTTTCCATAATCCCACATCGTTGAGCAAACCGATCTCAGTTCGCAACCCCGTGAATACAAAAAAGAGCGGAAGAAATAAAATGACTGCAACATCTTCAACCTTTTCCACAAAAATTTGTCTGAATTTGTGGCTTTCAGGCATAATGGCGCCTGCCATAAACGCGCCAAATAATGCGTGAATCCCAATTACTTCTGTTGCATAAGAGGACAGCACCAATACTAATAAAAAAATAGCAACGACCGGTTTGCTCAAGGTTTGATTATTAGCATTAAGGTTTCCGATGTGGCGCAAAAACGGACGCACCAACTTTAACATAATCAATACGTAAATAACAGAAAGTGCAATGACGTATAAAGCACTCACAAAAGAACCTGCTTTTACTATTGCAATAACCACAGCCAAAATACACCAGGCTGTAATGTCATCTGCCGCAGCTGCGGTAAGTGCCACCGTGCCTAATTTGGTTTTTTGGATGCCCCGTTCCTGGACAATACGCGCCAAAACAGGAAATGCCGTAATACTCATAGCTATTCCCATAAAAAGTGAAAATGAAAGAAAATTGACTCCTTCAGGTGCAAAACTACTATATGTAAAATAAGCCAGAATCATTCCCAAGGCAAAAGGGATAATGATGCTTGAATGGCTGATTACTACCGCTTCCTGTGCTTTTGTCTTTAGTACTTTGAGATCTAATTCCATACCAACAACAAACATAAAAAGTATCAAACCAACCTGACTCAACAGCTCCAGATTACCCAAAGATTCTACAGGAAAAATTGCAGCCGAAGCTTCCGGAAAATACATTCCAAAAAGCGAGGGTCCCAATACAATTCCGGCAATGATTTCTCCGATTACAGAAGGTTGTCCGATTTTATTGAAAAACCACCCAAAAATACGGGCGACAATTACAATGGTAACAATTTGAAACAACAGCAATGCTAATGGATGATGAAGATTATCCATAAAGGAAATGATAAATTCTTCCCAATAACTTTTATCCGACACTACCTCAATTACATCTTTCTCTAACATTCTGCCCTGATGAACGGCAAAATACATCAAAAAGGCAGCAACAATCATTACTACAGTGTAAAAAACAGTATTTTTATACTTTTGCATATATTTAGATTTTCTACAAAAATCCAAAAAACAGCTTATAAATATACTTTTGATGTAAAAAAAGAGTATCCTTAGTGTAATAAAACTAAAAAAAACTGTAATGAAAATCAGAACATCGAAAGGAAGTCGTTTTTGTAATTACTTCCAATGGTAAATGTTTTGGGTTTTCCATTGAACAATATTTTAGAGACAATCTCGTCGTGAGAATAATAGTTTACGCAACTCATTGCAATAAGTTCACGTTTGCTGATGCGGCAAAATTGTCTGGAAGGCAATAACTCCCTTAACTTTTCAAATGAAATGTTTTTAAGCGTCAGCTGGGTTTCGTCAATAAAATAAATAATTTTGTCACGACTATCTATTTCTGAAACCGTAATAAAAAAGATGTCTTTGGTATTGACAACGCTTTTTCCTTTTTCGGAATTTACGGTAATATAATCCGAACCCGGTTTTTGTTCTTTTGTCAATCTTTCGGAAAGCTTTTTCCAAACGGTCTTTTTGTACCGGTTTGGTTATATAGTCCATCGCATCCAGATCAAAAGCCTCCACCGCATAATCTTTATATGCAGTGGTGAAGATGATGTGTTTATCTGATAATAAATTGGCTATCTGCAGACCATTGATAACCGGCATTTCAATATCGGTAATACAAACATCAAAATCCAAAGAATCTTTCTCTGCTATAAATTTTTCGGAATTATTAAACGCCTTTACCACCTCTACACCTTCCATTTGCTCACACAAAAGTTTCAGGTATTGCAATGCCAAAAGTTCATCATCAAGTAATATACATCGCAGCATTATTCTTCTAATTTTATTTTTAAGGAAACGGCATAAATACGGTCTTCCACTACTTTATTCAACTTATAACGATCCTGATACAAATGCTTTAACCGTTTTTCCAAACTGTTGACACCAATACCACCTCTTTGCTTTTTCAAGGGTGATTTTGTTGAAATTTTATTAGAAACCGCCAATGTAAAAAAAACCGTCTTTTAATCTGATGGCAATCGAAATAAAAGCATCTTCACTTTGAATATCAGCGTGCTTAAAGGCATTTTCAATTAGATCAACCGTTACTAATGGTGCAATTACTTTACGTTCCAAAAATACATCTCGTTCGTCAATAGAAATCTTGACCCGCAAGTCAAAAAGCGGACTGAGTTTGATCTTATTGATTTCGATCAGGTTCTTTATAAAGTTAATTTCATCACGCGGAGTTACTAATTGTTTCGGAGTTTTGTACAAAACATAATCCAGTACATTGGACAATTTTTCGATCGTGTAATAGGACTGGTAAGCATGAGACTGGATAGAATTAAGTATGTTCTTAAACAAATGCGGATTAAGGCGCATATCAATGTTTTCTAATTCTATCTTTTCATATTTACGTTCCTTATACCCCGTCGATTTATGGTAATCTTCAATCATGTGTTTATAGTGCCGCATTCTATACCAGAGATAACCACAACCAATAATCAGCAATAAAATGAAATAATCTTTAAATCCCATCAGTTGTTTGTGTTCTGTTTTACACTCACATCCATAACGGGTACCAAACCTTCGGACGGCATATAGATAATCTGAGGCAAATCGCCTTTATCTGCCAGTTTTTCTAAAGTTCGGATAAATAAATACTGATTGTATGTAGTGTTGAGCGTTCCGTTTTCTAATTTCATCGCTTCTGCCATTCCTTTAGCGCGTTCTACCTCTGCTTGTGCATTGAGTTTTTCGGCTTCCAATCGGGCTCTGGCTTCTTCAATCAGAATCTTACGGTTTTGCTCTGCTTTTGCCATCTCAGCCTTACCAGCCATTTCCTGCTGCCATACGTTGTATAAA
Source organism: Flavobacterium sp. (assembly GCA_035307005.1). Taxonomy (GTDB): domain Bacteria; phylum Bacteroidota; class Bacteroidia; order Flavobacteriales; family Flavobacteriaceae; genus Flavobacterium. The sequence continues at coordinate 3,868 of DATGMY010000139.1, forward strand.
GGCAGACCAAACATCAAAACAACAATGACCACTACTGTGGCAAAAAAGATCAAAATAACAGGTTTCGTATTTTTCATAATCCCTCCAAAAGTTTATTTATTTTACTGCATAAAGATACATTTTAATTTATAAAACGAACTAATTTGGACAAATGCTAAAAAAAATCCTTTTTACTCTTTAAAAAAGCACCCTTTATTTTCAGTTCTTTTCAAAGATGCTAATACAATAGAAACAGCAACCGTGATCTTATTCCTTAATTCCAGATATTCTTTAGACAACCCATTATTTTGAGTAATGTTTTTACATTCTTCCTGCCAAAGTACTAATTGCTGCATCGTCTTTTCCAAATCCTCATTGTTTCGTACAATACCCACATTTTGCTGGATAAGACTTCTCAGAGCCCTATCTCTTTCATGAATGAATTCAGGTGGTACTTGTGATTTTTGAAGTTTTTCTTTCAATACAGAAGAGAAAGAAACTGATGGCATTGCTTCATCCTTGAGGAAACAAAAAATCCGATGTGCATAAACCACCGCTTCCAACAACGAATTAGATGCCAGCCGGTTGGCTCCGTGCAATCCGGTTCGGGAACATTCTCCGCAGGCAAACAAATTTTCAACCGAAGTTTGTCCGAAACTATTAACCGTGATTCCTCCGCACAAATAATGCTGTGTGGGAACAACCGGAATCCAGTCTTTGGAAACATCAATACCTTGCAGCAGACAATATTGTGTAATTGCCGGGAAATGTTTTTGAAAAGCATTCATTTCCAAATGGGTGCAATCTAAAAAAACGCATTCTTCTCCCGATTTTTTCAATTCGGTTTCAATGCTTCTTGAAACAATATCACGCGATGCCAGTTCGCCACGCAAATCATAATCAAACATAAACCGGTATCCGTTTTTCGTTTTTAAATGAGCTCCAAAACCTCGCACTGCCTCAGATATTAAAAAAGTGTGCTCTGATTTTGCATACAATGCCGTAGGATGGAACTGAATAAATTCCATATCATCTACCTCAGCATTTGCCCGAATCGCCATCGCAATTCCGTCGCCGGTGGCAATTACGGAATTGGTTGTCTGCTGATAAAGCTGACCGATGCCACCAGTTGCCAAAACAGTAAAACCTGCATAAACCGGGAGTTGATGACCGTTCTTTTCATTTAAGATTACAGCTCCCTTACAACAATTATCCGCAACAAGCAAATCAACCGCAAAATGATAATCCAGAAATTCGATATTTTTATTTTGCTGTGCTTTTGCCAAAACAGCACGCTCGATTTCTTTTCCGGTTTCGTCTTTGTGATGCACCACCCGATGATAGGAATGTCCGCCTTCTTTTGCCAAATCCAACGTTCCGTCTGCTGTTCGGTCAAATTGTGTGCCCCAATCTATGAGTTCCTGCAATCGTCTGGGACCTTCAGTAACAACTATTTCAACCACTTCCCTATCACACAGTCCATCACCGCAAATTAAAGTATCTTCAATATGCTTTTCAAATTGATCGTTGATTTCATCCATTACCACCGCAATTCCACCCTGTGCATATTGCGTATTGGATTCTTCTTTACTGGATTTTGTGACGACGATAATTTTCCGGGCAGGAAATTGTTCCGCCAGCTTTATGGCAATCGTGAGTCCGGCAATGCCTGAACCTATAATCAGATAATCGGCTTTCATAACGTTATTTTGACAGTTCAAGCATTCGTTTGATAGGAATCAACGCTTTTTCAGCCACTTCTTCCGAAACCGTGATTTCAGGCGACTCATTGACCAGGCAGTCATACACCTTTTGCAAAGTATTGAGCTTCATATACGCACATTCACTGCAAGAACAAGTATTGTCTTCAACAGACGGTGCGGGAATCAGTGTTTTACCGGGAACTTCCTGCTGCATTTTGAATAAAATTCCGGCTTCGGTTGCTACGATAAATTTTTGTTTGGGACTTTGTTTCACATAATTGATCATTCCTGCAGTAGAACCGATATAAGCTGCGGTTTTCAAAATATGTGCTTCGGATTCGGGGTGGGCAATAATGACCGTATCGGGATGTTCTTTGTATAAAGCCAGTAATTTATCAATGGAAAACGCTTCGTGTACGATACAGCTTCCGTCCCACAAAACCATTTTTCTGCCGGTTTTGCTGTTGATGTAATTTCCGAGATTTTTATCCGGTGCAAAAATAACCGGAATATTTTCAGGTACAGAATTCACAATCCTTTCAGCATTGGACGACGTACAAACCAAATCACTCATCGCTTTAATCTCTGCCGAGCAATTGACATACGTAATCACGATATGATCGGGATATGCTTCGGTAAACTCTTTAAAAGCGTCGGGCGGACAGGAATCGGCAAGGGAACAACCTGCATTCAAATCCGGTAAAATAACTTTCTTTTGAGGATTTAAAAGTTTTGCTGTTTCCGCCATAAAGTGTACTCCGGCAAACAGAATAATATCCGCAGCTGTTTTTTCGGCTTCCTGAGACAATCCCAGACTGTCGCCTACATAATCTGCGACTTCCTGTATTTCGGGTTCCTGATAATAATGCGCCAGAATCACTGCGTTTTTCTCTTTTTTAAGAGCTCTTATTTTTTGTTTTAAATCTTCCATAATTCTCAAAACTCATGAACAGTTTAGCTACAGATACTCGTATTTTACTCTATTTGGCTTATGTTCCCAATGCATTGGGTTACACATATATTTCCCTTTTAGGGAAAACCTGTTTTGTCCTGCACATAAAGCAGAAAGCCTTTTATACATTAGACCATAAGGCAATTCCTTGTGCTGTTTATATGGTAAAACATCGGTTATTTTAATTTAAAAACTTTACTTCATTTACCTGTAAACGGCACCTTTCCAATTGCTGTTGGATTTGTTCCTTTTCGTTAGCAAAGAATTTGCTTTGTACCAACAATTCTTTATAATAATCAATCCCTGACTGCAAATTGCTTTTAAATGCCGACCATTTTTTTACTTGAACAGTTGTCATATTTTCAGTACATTCCGCAACACCTTTTTTCAAATGATCCACATACATTTGCAGTTCTTTTACAAACATATTCGGGCGGTTGTTATCCTGAAGAATGTTGTTTTTCCCATAAATATGTTTCACCATATCCGCCAAAGAAATGATTTTGTCGAAATACGCCAAATTCGGTCCCGGACAAATGACGACACCTTGCTGCTGCCCTTTGATTTCCAATCCATTTTCAAGATAAGAAGCATTTGCCAAACCTACGCAAAGACAGGCTTTTTCAAATATTTCGGCTTTTTTCTGCTCGATGGCTTTCTCTGAAAGAGTGTCCTTTTGCTGCTCTAATTCCGCCAACTTAATGTCCTGATATTTTTTAGAAGCCGTACACATCCCCTGCGGATCGTATTCTTTGTTGAGTGCAAGGTATTTTTTAGGACACGAACTCCCGGCTTTATTGTCTTTAATGCGTTTTTGTTTCCAAAAATCATTGCTCATTCCTTTAACGGTGTTAAACGGAACTCCCAAAGGCGAAATGTTGCTCAGATAAAAATCATCTTCTTTCGCTTTTGCCAATAAATTACGTGTTTCCTCATCAACGGAAGTTGCTTCGGGCACCAGTAAAAACGGCGATCCCCAACCTACAGAATCAATCTGGTAATGATTCAGCAAAAAATTGTGCTCTTCGGCAGTTCCTACCCCTCCTTGCGCCGTTATTTTCAAATCCAAAGGTTGTTTCGGAACAGGAAGATTTTTCGCTTCCAATGCTTTCACCATCAATTCATAGGCAGATTGTATCAATTGTTCTTTTTTGGTTTTAAATTCTTCCAAAATCGGTCCAAGCAACAAACCATCAGTCGCAAAAGCGTGCCCCCCGCAATTTAACCCCGATTCAATACGGTATTCCGAAACCCACAAACCTTTTTTTGCCAGAAAGTTTCCCTGAATCATTGCCGAACGAAAATCGCTCACTTTCAAAATAATCTTTTTTTGAAGATGTCCGTTCGCATCGGGATAAAACACCGGAAACTGCTCAAAATAGCTGTACAATCTCGGATTCATTCCGGCAGAAAGCACTACGGAAGAGTTCAGATTACTTTCTGCAAAACCACGCAGCGATGCGTGTGCATCATTAAAAATTACCGGTAATTGCTCACCGTTTTCGTAATTCTCCTTATCGACTTTGGTCATAATATTGACATCAATCGCTCCGGGAGTAAAATGGTCTGTAAGGTATTTTCTTAATTGCTCTTTCATCTGCAAACCTTCGCCAATGAGCTTTTGCAAACCGTTTTTCAACTCGGAAGTATCGGGCAGCAGAGAAATATAATTATCTAAAACGGTTTTATTTTCTGTCAATTCTTCTTTGAACTGCTGAAATTTTTGCGTTACCACTTCATTGAGCATATTCAGATACTCTTTGATGCGTTCGGCACGGTAATCTGAACATTTCTTGGTAATTTCCAGATACGGAAGCAGAAATTTTTTACAATAAAAAGCCCGCATTCGTTCAGTAAGTTCATCATCTGTAATCGAAACTACCGATGAAATTCCCAAATGAGCTACCCGAACCGGACTGTCGATCGTATAAGACAAGCCCATCACAGGGATATGAAAAGTATGTGGATTTAATACAGACATACGTAAATAGTTAAATTTAGATTAATGGGCGAATTTTGTTTTTTTTTCCTGCTTAATCTATGATATATATCAGTTTACTCCATTGTTAACGTTCTTTTAATACCTCTTAACAAAATGAAAATAATGCGATACAACCCGGCAAGAATTCCTGTTCCAAAAACAACAAACAGTATATGAAACCAATGAAGAGATTCCTGAAACTGACCAAACGGAAGCCTGTTGTCAAAGAAAATCCAGTACGATTTTTTGAGTCCCATTATTAAAAGACAAAGAAAAAACAGTACGAAAGAAATATTGAAAACTTTGAGTGCCGACGTGATTTTCTGAGTTTCACGAACAGACAACACATTTCGTTGTTCCAAAATAAAAGTAACGGACGATAACAAAATGAGTGTGTTGATACCAATGGTTGTTCCCATAGAATGTGCCACAGTAATGTGTGTTCCGTGGGTAAATAAATTAATCGCAGGAATGGAAATCAGCAATGCCAGAATGATATTCAAAAATATCCAGAAATCTGCCAGCAGCATCAATTTGTATGCCAGCGAAAAAGCGATTTTCCGTTCCTGACTCAAACTTTTTTTCCAATCATAAATAATAGAAATCAACACGATCCATTCGGTCATACTGATGATATAGGCAAAATAACGGATCCAGGGTGCAGTGGGAACAATATAGATATGATGCGCCCAGCCAAACATTAGATTGGTCAATCCCAAAAAGTAAAAAAAGAAAGCTTTTTTAGACAATGCATACCGGTCGTCCTGACCAATTTTTGCCATTACATACATCGATGTACCATAAACCAGCATATTCCACGAGCCTACAAAAGATCCGCCGGCTTTCCACTGTATTGCTACATTTTGCACAAAATGCTCTTCGAAATAGGGCAACAACCATAAATGTGCTTCAGAAAAATGATAAATCATCAGCACAATTCCCGTAGCCCACATCCAGTAATATACCGGCCATTTTCTAAAAGAAGGTAATTGTATTTTGAAATAACTGATTCCGAATAATATCCATCCTAAAACCACAGGAAAATAAAAAAAACCTGGAAATTCGAGATATTCCTTTCCTGCAAAATTTACAGACAGGTAAGAAATGGCAATTCCCATTCCTGAAAGCAAAAAAATCCAAAAATGAACAGCAGTACGTTTTTGATGCTGTTCGTTGATTCCCAAATAATAATAAATGCTTCCCGTAGCCGTGAGCACAATCCAACCGACCGCAAAGAGCGTATGTAACGGGCGTACAGCGTGAAACGGCAAAACCGTTTTGATGAAACCGGGAATAATGTATTGAAATCCGGCAATGAGTCCGCACAGCAAGGTTAATGTAAGAGAAATAAGTCCGGCAGAAATAAAACAGAAGGGATAACGCTTATTCATAATCCATCTTTTTAGGTTTGATACTAATCCATCCGTTGGGCTTAATTTCTGTTTCAATATTTGGTGAAAGTCCTGTTTGGTCAATTTCTTTTAAAAACTGAAGTAATTCCTCTTGTTGCGATTCATCAAAATGAAACAAAGGCATTGATTTGATACCACTGTTGAACATTGCCTTCAGGTAAGTGTCATCTCCCTTGCGAAAGGAGTACACATTGGTAAGATCCGGTCCCAGATAACCTCCTAACCCATAGATCTGATGGCAGGAATTACAATTGTTTTTAAGCCACAGGTTTTGTCCTCGTAGTGCTTTTTCCGACAAACGAATATCACCGTAATCTTCTTTACCGGTGTATATTTTGAAATTATAGGCAAGGAATAAGGTTGAGAGTATTAAAAGAAACAAAACGTATTTTCTCTGTTTCATATCTGAAATGATTTTCAATTCGAGATACAAATAGAAGAAAATAATCGGTGGCGGGATATGACTTTAGTCATAAACCAACAGATTTCTAAATTTTATCAGAAAAAAGTTGTAAGAATAAAAAAGTTTACCACTGAATATGCTGTGATGTATTTCGTATTATTCCGTGGGTCCTTTAATGGTTACACCAAGAGAGATGATATAATTAGAAAAATCATTGGCTTTTGAAAAAACTCCGTTGCCAAAAACATTCTGATAACCAAGTTTGGCGGTAACAAACAGAGAAGTCTGATCTTTTTGATCTAACGTAAACGCTTTATAAGACAACTCTGTATAAGGTGTCATTATAAAATACGTATCGGTTTTTAACCGCACAGGCACTCTCCAGGTTGTTCCTAATCCTGTGTCGGAATCCCA
>DATGMY010000140.1:0-10856 GCA_035307005.1 Flavobacterium sp.
ATTGCTGGAGCGTAACAAAATCGAAACCAAAGGTAAAAATGTAGTAGTTATCGGTCGTTCCAATATTGTAGGAAAACCGATGAGTTTGTTAATGAGCCGCAAAGCATATCCCGGTAATGCGACTGTAACATTGACACATTCGGCGACGCAAAATATTGAAGAAATTACCCGTGAAGCAGATATTGTAATCACTGCTTTAGGCGTGCCTGAGTTTTTAAAAGCCAATATGGTAAAAGCCGGCGCCGTGATTATAGATGTAGGAATTACACGTGTTGCTGATGAAAGTGCCCCGAAAGGTTACGTGATTAAAGGCGATGTCGCTTTTGATGAGGTAGCGGAAAAAGCCTCATGGATAACGCCGGTTCCGGGTGGTGTAGGCCCTATGACGATTGCTATGTTGATGAAAAATACGCTAATTGCAAGAGAACGCAGAATAAGAAAATAAATTTAAAAACCATCTCAATAGAGATGGTTTTTGTTTATAATAAATCTTGTTTTAAGTACATTAAAAAACACTTTTTAATGCGGTTTCAACATATTTTTCGGATCTAAAACCTTGTCCAGTGTTTCTTTGTCTAAAATATTGTGTTCTAAAATTAGGTCGTAAACACTGCGGTTTTCTTCCAATGCCTGTTTAGCGATTTTAGTACTGTTTTTATAACCGATGATCGGGTTCAGGGCGGTGATGATACCGATACTGTTATACACTTCATTTTTCAAATGCTCGGTATTTGCGGTAATCCCTTCGATACATTCCGTTTTCAGTGTATTGATAGCATTGGTCAAAATTTCAATAGATTCAAATAAAGTCAATGCTATAATAGGTTCCATCACGTTAAGCTGTAACTGACCGGCTTCGGCAGCCAGACAAACCGTAGTTTCATTTCCGATGATTTTAAAACAAACCTGATTGACTACTTCCGGAATAACCGGATTCACTTTGCCGGGCATAATGGAAGATCCCGGTTGTTTCGGAGGCAGGTTGATCTCATACAATCCTGTGCGGGGACCTGAGGATAACAAACGTAAATCGTTGCAGATTTTAGAAAGTTTAATTGCTAATTTTTTCAGTGCACCTGCATAAGCTACAAATCCGCTGGTATCGGAGGTTGCCTCGATCAGATTTTCTGCTAATTTTACCGGCTCGTTCAGTAAATTCGCTAATTTTTCAGTACACAATTCTGCATAACCTGCGGGAGCATTGATCCCTGTCCCGATAGCCGTAGCACCCATATTGATTTCCAAAAACTGAAAAGAGTGTTCTTGCAGATAAGGAATCTCTTTTTTCAACGTATGTGCAAAGGCTTCAAATTCTTGTCCCAAAGTCATAGGAACAGCATCCTGAAGTTGCGTACGTCCCATTTTAATAACATTTTCAAACTCTTTGGCTTTGCGGTCAAAAGCAAAAAACAGCTTTTCTAAGGCATCTGTCAGGCTTTTTGAAGACTGAAACAATGCAAGTTTCAGTGCAGTGGGATAGGCATCGTTGGTCGATTGCGACCTGTTGATATGGTCGTTGGGTGAGCAGTATTGATAAGCACCTTTTGGATGTCCCATTTTTTCCAAAGCGATATTTGCAATCACTTCATTGGCATTCATATTGACCGAAGTTCCGGCGCCGCCCTGGATCATATCAATGGGAAATTGCTCTGAATATGCTCCGTTTAAAAGTGCTGCACAGGCTTCTGAAACGGCATTTTTAATGTTTTCATCGATCAGTCCCAATTCAAAATTAGCTTCGATAGCTGCCAACTTTACCGCTGCCAGAGATTTGATAAAAACAGGATAATGACATAATTTGTGATTGGATATTCTGAAGTTCTCCAAAGCACGTTGGGTTTGTACGCCGTAGTATGCGTTTTCAGGGATTTGAAGTTCGCCCAATAAATCGGATTCCGTTCTAAAAGCGTTCATAATTTTTCGTTACAAGGTACAAAAAAAGATAGAATTGCAAAAAAGTTTTTAAAAAGCTTTGCAATAAGATGAATTTTTATTTTTCTGAATCAGAAAAAATAATAAGCATTGGGCAAATGATCGACTTCAGTTTCTTTGCCGATAATTACTGAAATAATGTCTAAGCTTACGTCCAGATCCAAATCGTTTTCGGTAATATAGGCATTTGCTGCTGTCAGGATCAAATTGATTTTCTTTTTATTAACAAAACTTTCGGGTGCACCATATTCTTCAGAAGTACGTGTTTTTACTTCTACAATCGCCAGTATATCGTTTTTCTGAGCAATAATATCAATCTCTGCTTTTAAATACCGGTAATTTGTTGCCAAAATAGTATATCCGTTCTGAATCAAATGCTCTTTTGCCAATGTCTCGCCTTGCTTACCAATATCGTTGTGCTTTGCCATTATTCCAAATAATTAATGATGGTTTCTTTTTCTTTGACTTCTAATGAAACTTTAGTCCCCAATTTTAAAGCTCTGTTGTCGGGAAGATGTCCTGCTGGAAAATCAAAACAAACCGGAAAATCGTATTCTTTTACAATATCGGTTACAATTTGTTTTACATCAAATCCAAACGGAATGGAATTGTCGTGCATATCGGTCATTCCGCCAATAATCAAGCCGTTTAAATTTTCAAAATAACCGTTTCGTTTGAGATTGTAAAACATCCGGTCGATGTGATACAAATATTCGTCTAAATCTTCAAGATACAGGATTTTTCCGGAAGTATCAATCGACGAAACCGAACCCAATAAACTGTAAATAATGGAAAGATTCCCCCCAACTAAAAGACCTTTACTTTTTCCTTTTTTATTATGTGAATTCGACATGATTTGAAAGTTGTAAGATGTGTCAAACAAGGCTTTGCGTAATGTTTCTTTGGCTTCGATGGTTGCTTTCGGAACAGAAAACGGCATAATAGCATGCAATGTTGCCACACCCAAATTATGAAGATGACTGTGCAAAACGGTAATGTCGCTAAAACCGATCATCCATTTGGGATTTTGAATAAAGTCCGAAAAATCAATTTGGTCGATGATGCGTACCGTTCCGTAACCGCCTCTGGCAATCCAGATAGCTTTGATTTCAGGATTGTCAATCATTTGTTGCAGATCTTCTGCACGTTGCTAGTCGGTTCCGCCCAATTGATGCGTATTAATGCCAATGGTGTTTCCCAAAACAGGTTTCAAACCCCACGATTCCAATAACTCAATAGCAGGTTGTGCTTCTTCTTCAGAAAAGCTTCGTGCTGTGCAAATGATACCAATCTGGTCGCCGGATTTTAAATAAGGAGGTGTTTTCATAAAACCAAAAGTACAAGAATCGGGGTAAACCACAAAATCGACCGTCGAATTACGAATGAAAAATTCCGAATTAGGTTGTTATGACTTTCGGTATTTGACCCGCGCTCCGGCAAAGCGTCCTCACTTTGTAGTAAAATAAAGCTCAAAGTCAGAAGACGGAGCGGTGAAGATTACGATTTTTCATCATTAAATCAGATGATTTTGACAAGATAAAAGGCAAATCCAATCTGATCGTTTCGGACATATAGTCTCGAAAAGTGAAGGTATAGACCTAATTACCATTGAAATACCGAGATTCCTTTGAACGCCCGATGTTGAGGCGCTTTGGAAGAAGATTAATTTATTATATTTGCAAAAAATGTTAATTATAATTTAATGAGAACTTTCTTTACTTTTTTATGCACTTTGGCAGTGAGCATAGTTTTTGCTCAGACAAATTTTGAGTATGGTTATTACATTGATGTTTCGGGTAATAAGGTAGAAACAGAAATATCGGAAATAAATATCGACAGGTTTCCTGAAAAGATTTTCATTCGGGAAAGGAATGGTATTGAAGAAGTAGATTTAAACAACATTTCCGAAGTGAGATGGGGAACAGCCATTTTTCAGAAAAAACGTTTTCAGTATGATCCAACGCTTAATTATACTATTGATAAGCTGACAGAAAAGGCAAGCTTTGACTTTGTGGAAAAAACTGATTTTATGCAGTTGCTTGTCGATGGAGATTATAAGCTGTATCAATATGTTGAAAACGGAATACCGACATTTGTTTATGAAAACCCTGAAGGAATGTTTGTCACTTTGGAATACAAAAAATATCTTGGAAGGAATAGAACAATACTGTTAAACACGAATTATATGATTCAGTTGTTTGAAAATGTTAAGAATCCTAAATACAAAACAGTCGGTAGCTATTCTGTTTTAAAATATACTCAAAAAGATTTGCAACAATATTTCAAAGAAGCCAACGGGACTTCATATATAAAAGTAAAAAAATCAAAAATAAGATTGAATATTTTTGCAGGATATGCTGTTCACACAATGGATATTGATTTTCTTTCCGATATACCTGCAAAAAATTATGGACATATAACCGTAATGCCCGAGATAGAATATATTCCTAATATGCATTTGAGAAACCCGTTCAGCTTTTATGCAAATGTGAAGTTGCTTCATTTTAAAAATGATTTTACAGAAGAATACGAAAGAGAGAATTGGCATCATGAAGTAGATTATCAGTCATTATATGTGTCTTTAGGAGTTAAACAATATTTTTTATCTAATAAAAAGGTTGCTTATTACGGTAAATTAGGAGTTGGTTTGAATAACCCTGTTAAAGCGGAAATAATATCACCTATTGATTCCTGGAGGCTTAATCCGATTTTTTTCGGTCAATCAGGTGCGGGAATCAACACGGGAATAGGAGTGAGATTCTTAAATTCCTTTTTAGCAGAAGTTGATTATGATTTCGTATTTGGAAATTCACATATAAACCAAAGCTTTGCTCTGAATTTTAAATTAGGTTATACGTTTTAATAACAAAAAACGATATGATCTAAAAAGCATATAAGTTATAACAGGGTTTGACTATAAAATAGTCAAACCCTCTTTTTAAACTTAATAACCTGAGTTCGATTATTTTTTATCCTTTGGAATGGGCTTTAGCCTAACCATTTTTTAGGCTAAAGCCCGATGCTATTAATCGAACTGAGGTTAATATTAAACAGATTCTTCACGAAAACGTTGTCAAAAGAAACAAAAACTTTTTAAATGGAGGTTATTAAAAACCTTATGTAGATGCCAAAATAAATACGCATAATGAATAAGAAGATTAAAGCATCCGGTTAATTTATTGAGTTATACAGTTTCAATAGAGGAAAATATTGATTATTTAATAAGAAAATAAAGTTGGTTTGATTCTCTTATGAGGAAAGCCCACTTTAATAAAAATAAAAAGCTTCAGGTTTTCTATTCTGGTATAAAATACGAAGATGGTATGGATGCTACAGATCAATATTCCTTTGGTTATTTAGGGTACAGTCAATAAAATCGTTTTGAAAGGATAGTGTTATTTGGTAAAAGAACCTATAGATTTTCCTTGTGCTCCACGAAGTCTCCTCACTTTGTGGTAAATAAAGCTTAAAGTCGTGAACCTATAAGCAGTCGGGGTAAACCACAAAATCGACCGTCGAATTACGAATGAAAAATCACGAATTAGGTTGTTGTGACTTTCGGTATTTGGCTTTTATAGCTTTATTTAGACTTTTTCTAAACTTAAGTTTGAAACTTGAAATCTTCCGTCTATATTTGCACTGTTTTAAATTAATCTAAATAACAAGTTTGATGGGGGCGAAAAAAGGATATACTTTCCGAAAACTAATCAATGATTTACACCTTTGGCTTGGTGTGGCAAGTTCTCTGATTCTGTTTGTTGTGTGTTTAACCGGAACGATTTACACATTCAGAACAGAAATTGAGGAGATGATCGAACCTCAGAAATACAACATCAAAACAGCAGACGAAAAATACGATATTGCTGAATTGATTACAATGGTAGAAGCTGAAACGCAAGGAAAAGTAAACCGGATAGGTTTCACGGAAAAAGTTTCGCGTCCTTATGAAATCAACATAAAAACGAGCGATGAAGACCGCCGGGGAACCAATTTTATGGTCAATCCTTATACTGGTGAAGTGCTTGGCGATACCAAAGGACCGGCTTCTGAATTTTTTATGACCGTGTTTAAGCTGCATCGCTGGTTACTGTTAGATATGAAAATCGGTCGTCCGATTGTGGGTGTTGCAACATTGATTTTTACTTTTTTATGTATTTCGGGATTAATTTTGTGGCTTCCTAAAAAAATCAAAGGTTGGAAGAGCTTTAAACCCGGAATGAAAATAATGTGGCGTGCCAAATGGAAACGTCTCAATCACGATTTACACAATACCTTAGGTTTTTACAGTTTGATTTTCCTGTTGATTATGTGCCTGACCGGATTGACCTGGTCGTTTGAATGGTACAACAACGGACTTTATAAATTATTGACAGGAAAAGAACGTGAACAGAGAGGTGGTGGCAGAGACCGCGGTGGAAAAGGCAAAGAAGAAGCTTTGGAACCGATTATTTCTTATGAGGAGGCTCTGGCTATTGCTAATGAACACTTGCCGTATGACGGAAAAACCATTATTACCAAACCACAGGAAAAGGGATATGAAATTACCAAGTATAACAAAGATCGGTTTAACGTGGAAGCGAGTGACAAACTCACAATAAACGCACAGACTGGTGTGGTGGAAAAAACGGAATTGTTTGACGATTTAAAGTTAGGCGAAAAAATCAGTAAACAGATCAAAGGGTTGCATTTAGGAACAACTTACGGAATGTTTTCCAAAATTATTTACTTTATTACCTGCTTGATTGCAACAACTTTGCCGGTAACAGGAATTTTTATTTGGATCAACAAAATGAAGCCTAAAAAGAAATAACAATTCTTTAGCGTTTCACTTGTTTTTAAATCTTGCAAAAATTCATTAAATTTGTAAAACAAATAATTAAATTTAAGATTATGTATCCAGAAGAAATCGTAAAACCTATGGAAGCTGAGTTGACTTCGGCAGGTTTTCAATCATTACATACAGCAGCTGAAGTAGAAAATGCTTTGGCAAAAGAAGGAACCACTTTATTAGTCGTAAACTCCGTTTGTGGTTGTGCAGCACGTAATGCACGTCCGGGAGCAGTGATGAGTTTGGAACATGCAAAAAAACCAAATCAAATCGTAACTGTTTTTGCCGGAGTGGACAAAGATGCTGTAAATGCAGCCCGCGAAAAAATGTTTCCTTTTCCGCCATCATCGCCCTCTATGGCGTTGTTTAAAAACGGAGAATTGGTTCACATGTTAGAACGTCATCATATTGAAGGACATCCTGCAGAAATTATCGCAGAAAATTTAAAAGAAGCTTACAACGAAAATTGTTAAAATATTCTTTAAAACAGATCATAAAAAACTATCGTAAACCGATAGTTTTTTTATTTGTTGTATATTTGTAGATAAATTGGACAAAAAGTGCACAAAATATTATCTTATCCGTTAAGCATTGTTTATTATTTTTTGTTGAGCCTTTGCTTATTGATATTTCATCCGATACAATGGATTTGTTTAAAAGTTTTTGGGTATCAGGCACATAAAAAGAGTGTGGATGTTTTACAATGGTTTTTAATGCGCTGTGCCAATCTGTTGGGAACCACTTTTACCGTAAAAGGACGTGAAAAATTGCCAAAAGATCAGCCAATTATTTACGTATCAAACCATCAGTCGATGTTTGATATTGTGAGTATAATTTGGTTTTTACGAGAAACACATCCAAAATTTGTCAGCAAAAAAGAATTGGGTAAAGGCATTCCGAGTGTTTCATTTAACTTAAAACACGGAGGTTCGGTTTTAATTGACAGAAAAGATCCGAAACAAGCACTTCCGGCAATTAAAAGTCTGGGACAATATATACAGAAAAACCATCGTTCGGCAGTAATTTTCCCGGAAGGAACACGTTCAAAAAACGGACAACCGAAACGATTTTCTGAAAACGGCGTCAAGATGCTCTGTAAATTCGCACCTGAAGCTTATGTAGTTCCCTTAACAGTCAATAATTCCTGGAAAATGTTCCGTTTTGGCATGTTTCCCATGGGGATAGGAAGCCGGATTACATTAGAAGTTCATGAACCGATGAAAATATCGGATTACGACTTCCCCGATTTATTCAAAAGAACGGAAGAAGCAATTGTTTCCTCCATTAATAACGCAACAAATGTTGTATAAAACATAAAAGAATGTCTATTCAAAATGTACGATTAGAAGTGATGCAGTTCTTGGAAAAGAACATAGATACTTTTGTACAGAATTATTTGATTCCTGTAGAAAAGATCTGGCAGCCATCAGATATGTTACCCGATTCTCAAAGCGAGAATTTCTTTGAAGAAGTTCGCGAATTACAGGAATATGCCAAAGAACTGCCTTATGATTTTTGGGTGGTTCTTGTAGGTGATACGATTACCGAAGAAGCTTTACCAACTTATGAATCCTGGTTAATGGATGTAGAAGGCGTGGATCAAAGAGGCGGCGAAGACGGCGATGGAAACGGATGGGCAAAATGGATACGTCACTGGACGGGTGAAGAAAACCGCCACGGAGATTTACTGAACAAGTATTTGTATTTGTCGGGGCGTGTGAATATGCGTGAAGTGGAAATCACCACGCACCATTTAATCAATGATGGTTTTGATCCGGGAACCGACCGCGATCCGTATAAAAACTTTGTATTTACCAGTTTTCAGGAATTAGCAACGTATGTTTCGCACAACCGCGTGTCGCAATTGGCAAAGAAAAACGGCGACCACAAATTGTCAAAAATATGTAAGCTGATTGCAGGCGATGAAATGCGTCATCATCACGCATATTCAGAGTTTGTGGAGCGAATCTTTAAAGTAGATCCATCGGAAATGATGAAAGCATTTCATTATATGATGAAGAAAAAAATTACGATGCCGGCAAACTTAATCCGTGAATCGGGTGGAGGAATAGGTGATGCGTTCCATCATTTTTCAGAATCGGCACAGCGTATCGGTGTTTACACTTCGATGGATTATGTGGATATTCTGAATAAACTGATCAAACGTTGGGAAATTGATAAAATTACCAATCTTACAGATGAAGCGGAAAAAGCCCGGGATTATCTGATGAGGTTACCCGATCGTATGGCAAGATTAGCCGACCGTATGAAGATTGCTGATGAATCACACGTATTTAAGTGGGTGAATCCTGCTATTGTAAAATAATATATTAAAGCTGATAGAAAATATCAGCTTTTTTTGTGCATTTTTAAATATAATTTTAAACAATGAACTACATCGAACAAACTATTGATTACGTAAAAAAAGAATTAGAAGGAGCTGAAACAGGACACGATTGGTTCCATATTGAACGGGTGTATAAAAACGCTTTAAACTTGCTAAAAACGGAACAGGCGAATGAACAAGTGGTTATTTTAGGAGCGTTGCTACACGATATTGCCGACAGTAAATTTCACAATGGCAATGAAACCGTTGGTCCACAAAAGGCTTATGAGTTTATGGCTTCTATCGGCATCGAAGAAGAGGTAAAAAAACACGTGGTTTTAATCATTGAGAATATTTCATTTAAAGGAGGGAATTTTGAAAAAGAATTTCAATCAAAAGAATTAGAAATCGTACAAGATGCCGACCGGTTAGATGCGATTGGAGCTATTGGCATTGCACGGACGTTTAATTACGGTGGATTTAAAAACAATGCTTTACATAATCCTGAAATTCCGCCAAAATTAAAGATGACCAAAGAAGAGTACAAAAATCATAAAGGCACGACCATCAATCATTTTTACGAAAAATTGCTACTTTTAAAAGACCTGATGAATACCGAAACCGGAAAACAATTGGCTCAAAAACGCCACGAGTATATGGAAGGTTTTTTGGAACAGTTTTTTGCAGAGTGGGAGGGGAAAAAGTGAGTTTGATTTAAGAGGTTTCCGGTAAAACTGAATAATCAAAGCCGGTAACTGACAATTGAAGAATAAAAACTTTTCACTATCTTGCGTGTTGTTTAAACATCAAAAAAATGATTAAAACCCAAAACGTTGCATTTTCATATTCTGTACAACAAAATTTTCAGTTTCCGGACATTCAATGTCCTGACGGACAAACGTTGTTGATTACAGGAAATTCCGGTACGGGAAAAACGACACTTCTTCATTTGTTAGGAGGCTTGCTAAAACCGGATAGTGGAGAAATTCTTATAAATGATCAAAATATTCATCAGTTAAATACTTCTAAACAAGATGCTTTTCGGGGAAGCCAGATAGGAATGATTTTACAGAAATCCTTTTTTATTGAAGCTTTATCGGTTTTGGATAATGTCGTTCTGGGGGCGTGGGTCGCCAACGGTATCAAACCTAAACAAAAAGCTTTGGAAATTCTGGACAATCTGGGATTAAAATCACATACGCACAAGCTGCCCAATCAATTGAGTATCGGACAGCAACAGCGCGTGAGTATTGCGCGGGCGTTGATGAACAATCCTTCGGTTATTCTGGCAGACGAACCTACGTCGAGCTTAGACGATGAAAATGCGCTTATTGTAGCACGGTTGCTGAAACAATTGGCAGAAGAATACCAGTCGTCTTTGATTATAGTAACGCACGATCAACGGTTGAAATCATTGTTTAACCATCAAATTTCATTGGTATGATAGGGAAGATAGCCTGGAAAAATACATGGTTCAAACCGTTGAATACTTTTTTGAGTATTATTTTGTTGACTGCTTCGGTATCGATTATTTCCATATTGATGTTGCTTCAAAAACAGTTTGAAGAAAAATTTTCATCGTCTATGGACAATATTGATTTGGTTTTGGGAGCTAAGGGTAGTCCGCTGCAATTGATTTTGTCTTCTGTTTATCAGATTGATGCACCACCGGGAAATATTTCTTATCCCGAAGCCGAACTTTGGATGAATAATCCTATGGTAGAAAGTGCCGTTCCGTTGGCTTATGGCGATAATTATTTAGGTTACAAA
>DATGMY010000141.1:0-2599 GCA_035307005.1 Flavobacterium sp.
TTTTTTCCATATCATTTTTTCTTATTTTTTCAAACCATTTTTTTAAATTATTTTTCACACGATTCTTTAAAAGCATTCCGGTTTCGGGATGCTTTTTTATTTCTTACCTTTGTTTGACAAAAAAGAGAAACAACGTGTTTACAGCAGAAGATATTATTTCCATACAAACCACTAAAGAATTTCACAAGATCTCGATGAAAGTATTCCGGTATCAGTTTGAGCATAACGAAGTGTATCAGAAATATTGTCTGCTGGTAAAGAAAACACCCGAAAATGTAAAACACATTACCGAAATCCCTTTTTTACCGATCGAATTCTTTAAATCAAAAGAAATACTTTCTTCTCAAAATCCTGTTGTTACTACTTTTACAAGCAGTGGCACTACTGGTCAAATAACAAGCAAACACCACGTAACCGATCTTTCGTTTTATGAATTGAGTTTCCGTAATGCTTTTTCAAGGTTCTACGGAAGCATTGAAAACTATATAGTACTGGCATTACTTCCCTCCTATTTAGAACGCGAAGGTTCGTCGCTTATTTATATGGTGCAGGATCTGATTGAAGGAAGCCAGCATCCCGATTCCGGATTTTACCTCAACAACTATGAGGATTTGGCTCAGAAACTCAAACAACTGGATGCCGACGGACAAAATGTGCTGTTGATTGGCGTGACGTATGCGCTGCTCGATTTGACAGAACAATACGAATTTGACCTGAAAAACACCATTGTTATGGAAACCGGCGGTATGAAAGGACAACGCAAAGAGATGATTCGCGAAGAATTGCATCATCTTTTAACCAAAGGATTTGGCGTTTCAGAAATTCACTCCGAATACGGAATGACCGAATTACTTTCTCAGGCATATTCTCTTGGAAACGGTATTTTTGAATGTCCGCCTTGGATGGACATTCTTATCCGTGACACCGAAGACCCTTTTTCGTTGGTAGATTTTGGCAAAACCGGAGGTATTAACGTTATTGATCTGGCAAATTATAATTCCTGCTCGTTTATTGCCACACAAGATTTGGGCAAAAAACACGAAAATTTTTCTTTTGAAGTATTGGGACGATTTGACAACTCCGACATCCGTGGTTGTAATTTGATGGTAATTTAATAATTGATAAAGAATCTTTTCTAACTACGTAAAGACAGCAAATAATAAGGTAATGGTCAATACCAGAAAAGCTAATCCGATATAATATTTACTGTTAATTTTAAATCTATTGATGATCGCAAGTATAAGGATAAATACAGGCAAAAGATATATAACAGCCAAATTCGGCAGCCATAATATTTCATAAAAAGCACCTACCAATACCCACGCATAAACATCCTTGATGAGAAAAATCCCTATCCAATATATTGAGCACAACAAGCTTATGATTAAAACAATGTTGGCAAAAAACTGATTATGGGCAATTTTCCTCATACATTCTACTTTTTATGCAACTCTAATTTCTCGGCAAAATAAGCACAAAAATCACGCATGGTATCGCTCATTTTTTTATCATCGGTTGCGCGTTCAAATGTATCTGCCATTGCCACTAATGTTTGATGAAAAAACACTTTCATTTCATCAACCGGCATTTCTTTAGTCCATAAATCAATGCGCAAAGTTTCCTGCACTTTGCTGTCCCAAACAGAAAGCAGCATCGCTTTGGATTGTTTGTTTTCAACACCACCATCTTTTGCTGTCCAGCGAATATCGTCCGGAACTTTATTTTCGTCTAATTCAATCTTGATTTTAATTTCTGATGTATGATTCTTTGCCATTACTTTTTAGGTTTATATTTTGATTGTTCAAAAATGGTTTTGGCATCCTGCAAGACCATTTCCTGCAAAGTTACATTATTATTTTTCATATACGAACGAACGATCTGCCAACCGATATAAATCCCGACACTTCCCGGAGATTCCTGATCCAACTCTAAATAAAATTTTGAAAAAGGCGCGCGTTGAATAAAACGGGCGATAAGCTTCACATCATTGTCAAAAAGATATTTGCTTTCTACAAAAAATTTCCAAACCTGTGCTTCATTGGTTTCCATCCATTGCAACTGCTCTTCGGTATAACCTATTTTCAAAGCATCGGAAACTTTTGGCAACAACATTTCTTTCATATACATAATCTTGCCCCAGTAAACCATTTGTGAAACAAACGCGCGGTCTTGCGGATAGACCGTTTTTTGAGAAGCAAAATTCTCCGCCAAATCAACTACAATGCGTTCCGCTTCAAAATCGGGCAACAAATACGAATCAAAATCAACATAAAATTTATGATCTTTGCCTAAATAGGTATCCAAAGAAATAAGCGTCAAAGTATCAGCATAAATCGAGCGGTTCATTACGTCAACTTCAGAAAGCAGCGTGATTACTTTGCCCGGATTTTCGTTGGGATAATAGTATTTTATGTGTTGAAACAACAAAGTCAATTCCTTTTTTAATCCGGACAAATCCGGAAATTTCTTTTGGGTTTCTTCGTAAAGTTGCTGAAAAAGGGTATCACTTTTTTTATTGAACCAAACGGAATCAGGGGTTCCGTCAATCAACAAATAAGGATATTTTTGCTTTAATGAAACAAAATTTTCAGGAGCAGAT
>DATGMY010000142.1:0-8976 GCA_035307005.1 Flavobacterium sp.
TTTGAAAAACGCTTCCAGAGATTTTAAGTTTGCTTCAGCAGTAGCTTGGTTTGGATTGAAGTTGCGTGACTCCAAGTTGATTACAAACAAGGAAAGTAAAGACATTGTAACCCTTGCCAGAGAAGGCATTCAAAACGATGACGACGGCTACAAAGTGGAATTTATCCGTTTGGTGGAAAGTGTGAAATAACAGAAAGAGGCTGTCTTAATAAGACAGCCTCTTTGTTTTTAAGTAGTGACTCCATCGGGATTCGAACCCAAATCTTCAGAACCGGAATCTGAAATTCTATCCATTGAACTATGGAGCCGTTGTTATATTACTAAGCTGTCAAAAGCTTTTTTACAATCGTGGAAATAGTTTTACCATCAGCGCGACCGGCAAGTTTAGCGTTTGCCAATCCCATAACCTGTCCCATAGCTTGCATTCCCGAGAAATTTCCATCAGCAATGATTTCTTTGATTATTGATTCTATTTCACTTTCGGATAATTGTTCCGGTAAAAACTTTTCGATTACTGCCGCCTGAGCCAATTCAGGTTCCACTAAATCCTGTCTTCCCTGTTCCGTAAAAATAGCTGCAGCATCTTTGCGTTGTTTTACCAATTTTTGCAGCAGTTTGATTTCGTCGGCTTCCGTTAATTCTGCAGAACTACCCGAAGTCTGAGCTAAAAGAATTTCTGATTTTATGGCACGCAACGCTTCCAATGCAATTTGGTCTTTAGCTTTCATGGCATCTTTTAATGCTCCGGTAATGGCAGTTTGTAAGCTCATAATCTTTTATTTTGAATATGCGAAGTTATAAAAAAACCCCGAAAAAGCAAAGCAATTTCGAGGTTTGGTAAATATAAATCTGATATAGGAATTAATCCACATTATCATGCAAAAATGAATTGTTGGAACGCAACTGTATTTCGTTGTTACGATCCGAAGAAAGCGACGTACGCGACACATTACTTTCATGATTTTCAGCAAGATCAACCCCCATACGCTTATATGCCGGTTCTTTTTCCAAATCATGAAGCTGCGAATTGGTCGCATTGAATTTATGATTAAACTCTTTCATTTTGCGTTTGCGTTCTTCCGCACGGTTGCGCAGTATTTCATTGATAGAGTTTTCTGTCGGCGAATTTTCATTCTGAACAAATTGCGGTGTTTCCGGCACAGCTTGTTCCGTACGAACAGAAAAAGCCAAAGCTTCGTCTTCCTTTACAACGATTGGTTCTTCTTGTTTTGAATGTACAAGCTGCTCTTCAACTTCCATATAATCCTCTAAATTGTAACGCACCACTTCCTCTGCAACAACATTTTGTTCCGTTTCTTCCGGGTTCCATTCGTTTTCTGAGGTTTCAAATGCCGTTTCCTGTTCGTGAAGATCAAAAGTAAACTGCTGAGTCATTGCAGACTGCAACTCATCAACAATTTGTTTAGGCTTTATAATCACAAACTCGGGTTCATTGATTTCAATATTTCGAATATCCTGTGTTTTTATCACAGACTGTTGTTGAACAGACGCTTGTTTTTCCTCTTTTACATCAGAAATAACCGCATTTTGAACCGTATCAGTCAACGGAGTTGGAACTATTGTTTTTTTTTCAACTTCATTTTCCGCTTGATTGCTTCCCTGATCGTCGTCTAAATTATAAACTATTTTAGGTGCCGACTGAAAAGCAGGATTGCTTTGCAATGGTTGTTCCGGTGTGGGTGCTGCCGAAAAACCCGGCTGATTGTTTCCCGAAAGATCTGCTGTTGCTTTTTGCTCTTCCCCTAAATGATGAATGATTTTATTTTTGTTTTCTTCTCCAGCATTTACAATCAATTTTTGTTGTTCTGCATTAAAGCCTGTAGCAATTATCGTTACCGAAACTGCGTCACCAAGAGTACTGTCTTCACCAACTCCCATAATTATGTTGGCATTATGTCCAGCTTCCATCTGGATATGATCGTTGATTTCACCAATTTCATCAATAGTAATTTCATTGTCTCCCGAAACAATGAGCAACAATACGTTTTTGGCTCCTGTAATTTTATTGTCGTTCAACAATGGAGAATCCAGCGCGCTTACAATGGCTTCTTTGGCACGGTTGTCGCCCGACGCTTCTGCCGATCCCATAATAGCGGTTCCCGAATTAGACAATACGGTTTTGGCATCTTTTAAATCGATATTTTGCGTATAGTGATGCGTAATTACCTCAGCAATACCACGAGATGCTGTTGCCAATACTTCATCAGCTTTAGAAAACCCTGCTTTAAAACCTAAGTTTCCATAAACTTCACGCAATTTATTGTTGTTGATAACAATCAATGAATCAACGTTTTTACGAAGATTTTCTACTCCTTTTAATGCTTGTTCCTGACGCACTTTTCCTTCAAACTGGAAAGGAATCGTCACGATACCTACAGTTAAAATATCGCGGTCTTTTGCTAATTGTGCAATTACCGGAGCAGCTCCCGTACCGGTTCCGCCACCCATTCCTGCAGTGATGAACACCATTTTGGTATTGCTGTCTAAAAACTGTTCGATTTCCTCTATACTTTCAAGAGCCGATTGCTGACCTACTTCGGGATTTGCACCTGCCCCCAATCCTTCTGTCAGTGTTATTCCCAACTGAATTTTGATTGGAACGGGACTGTTGTTCAGTGCCTGTGAATCGGTATTACAAACCACAAAATCCACTCCTTTAATCCCTTGATTATACATATGATTAATGGCATTACTACCACCACCACCAACTCCAATTACTTTAATTACATTCGATTTGTTTTTTGGCAAATCTGGAGAGAATGCTAAATTTTCAAATGTCTGATCCATATACTTGCGGTGTTACTTTTTATTCTGCTTTGTCAATAAAATCTTTAAATGCTTTGATAAATTTTCCTAAGAAACGATTTTCTATATATTCTTTTGTTCCTTGTTCTATGTCTTGTTTTTGTTCATCTTGTTTTTCTTTCTCTTCACGATCTTTCCCTTTATTTGTAATCGGATTCATCTGAAGGGGTGGGGAAACAGATTCTGCCGGATGTTCCAAAGGTTCTGTTTTTGGTTTTATTTTCACAGCTCCCGGATGTTCCTGAACATACAAACGACTGCGCGAATTGTTGATGTCGCTTTCCATCATCAAACCAACAGCGGTTGCAAACAACGGTCGCGAAACTAATTTTGCCGATTCGCCTGAGATGTGCTCGTTGGGATAGCCGATACGCGTGTCAATACCCGTGATGTATTCTACTAATTGTTTGATGTGTTTCAGTTCTGAACCACCACCAGTTAATACAATTCCGGCAATTAGTTTCTTGCGTGGATTGTCGTAACCGTACGCTTTGATTTCCGAAAACACCATATCGATGATTTCCACCACACGTGCGTGAATGATTTTCGACAGGTTTTTTAATGAAATTTCTTTGGCCTCCTGACCTCTCAACCCTGGAATAGAAACGATTTCGTTGTCTTTATTTTCGCCGGGCCAAGCCGAACCAAAACGTATTTTTAATTGTTCTGCCTGTTTTTCAATGATCGAACAGCCTTCTTTAATATCTTCTGTAATCACATTCCCACCGAACGGAATTACAGCTGTATGACGAATGATGCCGTCTTTGAAAATCGCCAGATCGGTCGTTCCGCCACCTATATCGATCAATGCAACACCAGCCTCTTTTTCTTCCTGACTCAACACCGAATCTGCCGATGCCAAAGGTTCTAACGTTAGCCCCGACAATTCTAAGCCAGCGTCTTTTACACAACGACCTGCATTGCGAATAGAAGCCGATTGTCCGACAACCACGTGAAAGCTTGCTTCTAAACGGCGACCGTACATCCCGATAGGTTCTTTGATTCCACCTTCTTCGTCCACTTTAAATTCCTGTGGCAATACATGAATAATTTCTTCGCCAGGCAACATATTCAACTTCTGTACCTGCGCAATCAATTTTTCAATATCCAATTCAGAAATCACTGTCTCAGGTTTTTCGCGGGTAATGTATTCCTGATGATGAATACTGCGGATGTGCTGACCGGCAATTCCCAAAACCACGTCGGTAATTTTACAGCCCGACTCAGAAGATGCCTGAGCCACTGCCTGCTGAATCGATTGAATGGTCTGTGTAATATTATTGACAACACCGCGTTTTACCCCCAAACTTTTTGCGTTGCCAATACCCAAAATTTCCAGCTTTCCATACTCGTTTCGCTTACCAACCATTGCAACAATTTTTGTTGTCCCAATGTCTAATCCTACAGCAATGTTTCCTTTTTCCATATCCTTTTATTTCGTGCAAACTACTTGCTCTGTAAATCTTAAATTAATGTTTTTATAATGAGTAATCATTGTATCATTTTTTGAATAATGCACAAATGCCTTGTAATTATCCAGTTTTCGGTCTAATTCTTTTAAATGACCAAATTCTATTTGGTAATCGAAATCTCTTACTGACAAGATCAACGATTGATCCGAATTGATCCGGATGCCTGTTATTGCTGTTTTTAAAAATTCGTCTTCAAATATTTTGTTCAGCAATTCGGCAAAGTTCTCTTTATTTTCTGTTTTCAATTGTCCGGAAACAATAGGCACGTGTGCACTGAAGTGTTCCGAAAGCGGCATTTGATTTCCATTTGCATCGATATAATACGACTCGCCTGCATTCATCACTCGTGCGACAGCTGTTTTTTGCGTTACCTCGGCATGCAGTTTCCCATCTACCCCAACATAAACCTCCGAATGAGCAATCATGGGATGATCGTTCAACTGCCCTTCAATACTTTTTAAATCAAGTTCACCTTTCGGGATTCCGGTACCCTCAGGAAAATTTTTAACAATCAGCTTTTCAACCATTTCCTGCGTGATAAAATGATTATTAGAGCTTAAAAACTTCACATCAACTTTTTCGACATAACGTGCATCGTTGCGCTTATTGGCAAAAACCAGCAACGAACTCATCAAAGCTATTGTAAGCGCCAAAATTACATCGAACCAATTGATTTTTTTTATCATTTTTTTACATTTTTTTTTCTAATACTTTTTTCAAATCATCTACCATCTCGCCTATATCTCCTGCCCCGAGAATCAAAAGAACTTCTGGTGTATTTTCAGTTAAAAAAGATACTAAATCTTCCTTTTTCATCAAAACTTTAGAAGGAGAATTTATCTTATTTATCAACACTTCAGAATTCACTCCATCAATCGGCAACTCGCGTGCAGGGTAGATTTCCAGAAGAATCAAATTTTCAAATGTTGATAAACTACTTGCAAAACCATCCATAAAATCCCTTGTCCGGGAGAATAAATGAGGTTGAAACACGGCTGTAATCTTCTTGTTCGGGTACATTTCGTGTACCGCCTGACTGACCGCATTTATCTCTGTTGGATGATGGGCGTAATCATCAATCATTACCAGATTTCCGGTATTGATTTTAAACGAAAACCTTCTGCGAATACCCTTAAAACTGTCTAATCCGGCTTTTATTTCATCGTTTGACAAACCATAGGTTTTTGCCATTGCAAAAGCTAAAGTTGCATTTAAGACATTGTGAATTCCCGGCATCGACAATTTTATATCGGTTATTTTTTCTCCTTTAAAATCAAGATTAAAAACACGTTTACCGTTTTCAAAACGCAGGTTGTATGCGTTGATAACTGCTGTTCCGTTTACTGAAACTTCGGTTCCTTTTATGTTTTGAATACCTTGTGCAATGAACAGATTCTCCGGATCCTTGATCTTTGAGGCAAATTCTGCAAACGACGTTTTAATGGCGTCGTTTGTTCCGTAAATATCCAAATGATCGGCATCATCTGAAATCACACAAGCGATATTAGGGTGCAAATGTAAAAACGAACGGTCGAATTCATCTGCTTCCACCACCGCAACTTCCGTTCCGTTGCCAATTAAATTACTGTCGTAACCTTCTGCTACACCACCCAGAAACGCAGTGACCGGTGCATTTGCGTTTACCAAAATATGCGCCAGTATACTTGATGTGGTTGTTTTTCCGTGCGTACCGGCAACCGCCAAAGAAAACGTGCTTTGGGTAATCAATCCCAAAACCTCGGCGCGTTTTTTAATCGTGAAATTATTCAAACGAAAATAGTTCAATTCCTGGTGTTCTTTTGGAATTGCCGGTGTATAAACCACCAATGTATCGGCTTTGTCACGATAACTTTCACCAATATTTTCCAAAGCATCTTTATAATGAATAGCAATTCCTTCTGCTTCCAACTCGTGCGTTAAATGCGTAGGCGTTTTGTCGTAGCCGGCAACGTTTTTACCGATACGCTTGAAATAGCGAGCCAGGGCACTCATACCGATGCCGCCTATGCCAAGGAAAAATATGTTTTTGTAACTATTCATTTTTATTAATTACGAATTTGTTATATATCGTTTTTCTTTATGGTATTTATTGAATAAACCACAATTCCTTTGATTTTTAAAACTCCTTAATCATTAATTTTCTCTAAAATGCTTTGTACTGATGTTTTTTCTAATTTGGAAAAGGCAAACCATTTTCTGCCTAAATCCTTAAGCGAAGCTCCCAAATGATAAACTTCTTTGTTGTCAATTATCAAAAATCTGTCGTGGCTTTGTGTGAAATTTTTCACTTCAAAACCTTCGTATTGTTCGTTCGCTTTCTGTAAATCCAAAAGCAACTGTTTGGTTGCAGACTTTGTAAACAAAGTAACTTTTACGTTTTTATTTTTCTTGGACAAATGAATAAATGTATTTTCGTCAATATAATTATCAATAAGCACAATGTTTTTCTTTGCAGTTCTTATAATTTTTGATGCCAATTCGTAAGCGTCAAAAACCTGTCCGTCAAAAAACACTCCCTGTGTAGGGATAAGATGTGTGTTGATTTGCAGAGAAATTTTCTGAACTTCATCAGAAAGATTCTCAAAATTATTTTCGATTCTGTTCATTCGTTGGTTTAAAGCGTAACCTTTCAATAAATAATCCCTCAAAACATTCGTAGCCCAAATACGGAATTGCGTACCTTGTTTAGACTTTACTCTATAACCTACAGAAATAATTACGTCAAGGTTGTAGTATTTGGTCTTGTATTTTTTACCGTCCGAAGCAGTTGTCAAGGATTCCTTGACAACTGAAACAGGAACTAACTCTTTCTCTCTAAAGCAATTATTGATATGCAAACTTATATTTTGTTTTGTCTGACTGAACAATGAAGCCATTTGCTGTTGAGAGAGCCAAACCGTTTCCTCATCTACTCTTACCTCTATATGCTCCGCAAGTTCGTCAGGTGTATATAATACTATCTCGTTCATTTTAAGTTTTTTCTTTTGAACTGTTACAAAATTTACGACAATTGAATATTCTTGAATGCCTTAAAGTCGTTTGACTTTATGACTTTTGACTAATTTTACAATTTCATCAACAATAGCTGTCGTTGCTTTGGGTTTGGCTAATTCTTCTTCTTTGTTTTATTTACTAATTTATCAAAATCACTTTCATAATTTCTGTCCTGTACTACCCGAAATTTTTCGTATTCACCTTCTGCTTTTAGCTTGGCTTCGAGCATTGTTATTTTTCCTTTGTCGGTCAAAATCGGATAATTGGAAAGTTCTAAAAAGCTGTCCAAAAATTTTGCCCATTGTTGCATATTAAAAGCCATTCCACGTTGTGCATTGTTTTCTGCCAAATCCAAATAAGCGGACACAATCCTGTTCAGCTCTGCAATATGCTCGTGTGACAGATAATTTTTAGCAGCCGAAATATCACTTTTCTGAATTTTTCCGTCAGGTGCATCTTTCCACGTTTTTAATCCCATATACAACTTGGTTGCATCAACTTCGGTATAAATAATTTCGGCAGCCGTTTTTCCTGTAATTGCCCAATGCAACTTGTTCTGAACCATTGCAAAAAAATCCCGGGTCTGCACACTTTTTTTATCATAATCGGTGCTTAATGCATACAAATCGGTTATTTTCTGATAAAATCTGCGTTCACTCGAACGGATTTCACGAATACGTTCCAAGAGTTCATCAAAATAATCCTGACCAAAGTTTTTACCTTGTTTCAACCGTTCATCATCCATCACAAAACCTTTGATGATAAATTCGTTCAGAGTTTGTGTAGCCCACTTTCTGAACTCTGTAGCCTGAACCGAATTAACTCTGTAACCAACAGCTAAAATAGCCTCTAAACGGTAGAAACTTGTGTCATAAACTTTACCGTCTGTGGCAGTTGTTTCCATTTTGGAAACAACTGAATTCTGCTCCAACTCTTCCGTTTCAAAAATATTTTTCAAGTGTTTACTCACAGCGGGAACACGTACTCCAAACAATTCTGCCATAGCTTTTTGTGTAAGCCAAAATGTACCGTTTTGAAAATAAACCGATACATTGACCTTCTCGTCAGTGGTATTAAACAGTAAAATATCTTTTGGCTTCATAAACTTTAATTTTCTATTCCAAGAAAAAATATGTTTTTGTAACTATTCATTTATCAACTTAAAAACCGCTTTTACGATGTCTTTTGTAGCATTTGGTAATGCCAATGCTTTAATGTTTTTTGATAACGCTTCGCTTACTTGTTCATTTGTCAATAAACGTAACATTTGTTCCTGAAACTGACTGTCTAAATCGGGTTCTTTGATTAAAACCGCCGCATTTTTATCGGTAATACTTTTGGCATTTTTGGTTTGATGATCCTCTGCAACATTAGGCGACGGAATAAAAATAACCGGTTTGCCCACAATCGCCAGTTCAGAAACCGAAGATGCGCCTGCTCTGGAAACAATCACATCGGCTGCCGCGAACAACAAATCCATTTGTTCGATAAAATCATAAACCAAAACATCTTCGTTGTTGTGGTATTTCTTGTATTCGTCGATATAGAACTTACCACACTGCCAAATAACCTGAACATTTTGTTCTTTGAAAAACGGCAGTTCTTTTTCTACTAACTGATTAATCCTTCTTGCTCCCAAACTTCCGCCTAAAATCACAACCGTTTTTGTATCTGTTTTTAATCC
>DATGMY010000143.1:0-3590 GCA_035307005.1 Flavobacterium sp.
TTCTGCCAGAGTAGGTATTTTCTGTGTTAATTCCGCTGATTGTTTTTGATCAATAGCATAAGGCAAAGCATCGTAATCAAACACTCCTAACAATTTTTTCGCAGGATCGGCATTTTTCAATCCTTCTTTAGTTTGAACAACAACATAATTTTGCTTTTCAAAAGCCAGGTACATATCTTTTTTGTCTTTGCGGTGTTCTGCTGCAAAATACCGTTGCCCGCCACCCAACAAAACATCGTAACCAATACGCAAATATTCTTCTGCTATGGCTGACTGATTGTTTCTGCTTTTAATAGCTACGGTAAACCCTGCCGGAGTAGCATGTGTAATGGGAACGGTAGTCACGCAACCGGCTTTTTTGCCTTTTAATTTGAATTTTTGCCAGATTGGAAGATGTTCTTCTCCGGAAGGACTGATATTGAGTGAACCATTGTTTACCCGAAAACCACCGCCCCATGAAGAACTTGCAGCAGCGGAATCGGTAACAATAGACGATGCTGATGCCATATCCATTAATCCGCGGGAAACTTTACGGTCTAAATAAAGTTGCAGCCAGTTGCCGGTTTTTCCCAGAATTCGCTCAGCATACATATTAGCCAAATTAAGCGTTCCGGCACTCATACCATCGCTTACCATAAAGATAATGTTTTTTGCTTTTTTATTTTTAAAGCTCAGAACTTGTTCATCCCGGTTGTTTGCAAAGGAGTCTAACGGATTTATCAATGTTGACCCCAAAGCTGCCAATCCACCTAATTTGAAAAAACTTCTTCTTTTCATTTTTCGATTCGTTTATACAAAAATAGACAAACACTTGGTTTGTCTATTCTGTATTGAGATTAAATTTTGATTAACAAAGATTGTCTTAATCTACATCAACTGCAATCTGGTTGTGCAGCAAATCTTTAAACGTTTCGTGCTTTCTGATCAGATACGGTTGTTCGTTATAAACCAAAACCTCAGCCGGTCTGAAACGCGAGTTGTAATTAGATGCCATTGAAAAACAATAAGCTCCGGCATTGTGAAAACACAAAATATCGCCTTCCTGAATTTCGGCAATTTTACGGTTGCTTGCAAAGGTATCTGTTTCACAAATATAACCCACCACCGAGTAAAAGCGTTCTTTTCCGTCTGCATTGGAAATATTGGTGATGTGGTGGTATGAATTGTAAAACATCGGACGGATCAAATGATTGAAACCGGAATCGATGCCTGCAAAAACAGTGGATGTGGTTTGCTTCACTACATTTACTTTGGCTAAGAAAAATCCTGCGGCCGAAACCAAAAATTTTCCGGGTTCAAAAACCAATGTCAGTTCTTTTCCGTATTCTTTACAAAACTGATTGAAACGAACCGTCAGTTTTTCGCCTAATTCTTCAATGTCGGTTTCCAAATCGCCTTCTTTGTAAGGAACTTTAAAACCACTTCCAAAATCAATAAAATCTAAGTTCTTGAATTGGCTTGCCGTTTGAAACAAGATTTCGGCTGCATACAAAAACACTTCAATATCCAGAATATCGGAACCTGTGTGCATGTGAATGCCATTGACTTTCATTTTGGTATTTTCAATAATACGCAAAATATGCGGAGTCTGATGAATCGAAATTCCGAATTTACTGTCGATATGCCCTACGGAAATATTACTGTTCCCGCCTGCCATAACGTGCGGATTGATGCGAATACATACCGGAGTATTTGGGTGGCGTGTACCAAATTGTTCCAGAATAGACAAGTTGTCGATATTGATGTGTACGCCTAATTTGGCTACTTCTTCAATTTCTTGCAAAGACACGCCATTGGGTGTGTACATAATGTCTTCAGGATGGAAACCGGCTTCTAACCCCAGTAAAACCTCTTGCATTGATACGGTATCTAACCCACTGCCTTTCTTCTTCAACAACTTTAAAATGGAAATATTGGTTAGTGCCTTCGCTGCATAATTGATTTTTAATTGCTTTACTCCCTGAAAAGCATCTTGCAAACGTTGAAATTGTGATTCGATTTTGTTGCCGTCATATACATACGCAGGGCAACCATACTCTTGAGCAATGTTTAATAATAAATTTGTGTCCATTTTTTAATATGTTGTTGAATGAAGCTGCAAAAATAAGAATATATAGAAATATATTATAGAAAAACGAGCGTATTTTTGTCTGCCTCAAAAGTGTAGATCTTTTTACTTTTTTAAGTCTTGTTTTGACGTTCTGACCGATTCATGATTTTTAATAACAAAACCGCCCCGTAAAATATTCAATATCTTGCAGGGCGGTTTTATATCTTGCATAAAGCTTTTACTAATTCACTCTTTTACGGTTGTCGTTAGAATCGCGGTCGATGAGTTTATTGTATGGATCTACTCCGACTTCAACAGGTTTTTCATCGACAATAATCGTTACCTTATTATTGATTTTATCAATCAGGTATTTTTTGTTGTACAATTCGTTTTCATATTCGTGTTTGCCCTTTTTGGTTTTCTCGCCAAACACGCCTACTTCGACATAATCACGTAACGGATAAGAGTTTATTTCCTTTTTACCGGCTTTTTCGGTCAGAGTAGCCCCTCGTTCGTCTTCATAGATTGGGTCGCCTTTTGGCGTGCTTCTGTATTTTGAAACCGTAAAGGTAATATCTACCTGGTATTTACCGTTATCTAATGATTTTACCTCAACTTCATCTACTTTATTGTCATAAAGCGTAATCGTTTCAAACATATCGGTTATCAGATATTGCAGACTGTCAGGTGTATGTTCTTTCAGCAAATCGACAAATTCAACAGAATTGGTATAAGGTGCTTCCTGAAATTTCTTCTGTGAAATAAATTCTTTTAAGAAGTTATTAAACGGTCTTTCACCCATATAATCGCTCATTGTGTACATTACCAACGATCCTTTGTTGTAGTGAATGTATTGTTGATTTTCGTTATACATCAACGGATTTTCTTCTTTCCATTCCCACGTTCTTCCTTGCAGATAATTATCCAAAGCATCTTTAAGGAATTTACGCATCTGAAATTTGCCGTATTCTTTTTCCAATACTTTCAACGAGGCATATTCAGACAAGGATTCTGAAAGCAAAGTAGCTCCTTTTACATTAGCACCAATTACCTGATGTGCCCACCATTGATGTGCCATTTCGTGCGAAACCACAGAAAACGGATAATCTACCGCATTAGGGTTGTCTTCGTCCACGTCTGCAATAAAGCCGATAGCTTCAGAGAAAGGCATTGTGTTGGCAAATGCCTGTGCAAATGTTCCCATAGTTCTTGGAAATTCAATAATACGGGCTTGCGAATGTTGGTAAGGACCAAAGTTTTCGCCGTAATAAGCCAATGATTTTTTCATAGCTTCCATCATTCGGTCTAAATTATATTCGTGCCCCTTGTGGTAATAAATTTCCAGATTGATATTGTTCCACTTCTCGCGTTTTACTTCATATCGTGCAGAATTAAAAGCATAGAAGTTCAACATCTTTTGGTCCATTTTGTAATGGAAATAATTCCGTCCGTTTTCCTGCCACTGTTTTTGCAAATATCCCGGTGCAATCGCAATTTGGTCGCCTGCCGTACTTACGGTAGTCTCAAATGTAATCCAATC
>DATGMY010000144.1:0-4201 GCA_035307005.1 Flavobacterium sp.
AAAGTTCTGTGGTTAGCATTGCCAGATTGTGTGTCTTCCATCGAATAGGAATGAGCGGTAATTCCGGGATTAAACGTGAATTTTCCTGTGATAAATTTATATCGCAATCCTAAATAAATATCATTAAAAGCATAAGAAACCTGATTGTTTAATTCCGGAGAAGTTAAATCATTTTGTGTTCCGTTGTCTAAAATCTGGAAAATATGCGAATTGAAATTCTGGTAAGAATAAGTGTTTCCAAGCGTGATGTTGAGATTGGATTTTTTTGTTAAAGCATAATAATAGTCTGCTTTTGCATCGATCTTATTGGTTTTCAAAAAACGTTCCTGATAAATATTTTGTCTTAATTGTCCGTCTATGTATCCTGCCAGATCAAAAGGTTGTGTGGCTAAATTGGCATTGTAAAACGGATCTTCGTCCTGATACAGATGTTGTACTTCAAACGCAAAAACATTTTTGTTGTCCGGTGCATAATACAAACCCATATTTTGATTAAACGAAACAGGATTTTGCTTTTTAAAAGTGGTAATTTCCTGACTTTGTTCCGTATTGGGAGATACCTGCGTTTGTAAGTGGTAATCTTCTGTTTGTTGCGATTTCTTAAAAAAGACGTCGTAATCAAAAGTTACTTTCTGATTTGGTTTATAATTTGAACTAAATTTCAACATCGTCATTTCAGATTTCAACCTGTTGTTTGTGTCTGATTCTTGTGTAGTTAGAACTTCGCCGGTTTCTGTATTCAGAATTTGATTTCTGCTCCAGTTTTCCATATCGGTTTTATTGTCAGAAATAATTCCAAAACCACTAATCGTCCATTCTTTTGTTGGATTATAACTGAAATTTGCCGCACCAAAACGATTCGTTACTTCTTTAGCCATATTATCAGGCATTAATGGAATTCCCAAATCATTTCCTGAAAGTGAAAGACTGGAGCCTCGTGCAAGGTTTTTAAAACCGCCCGACATCCGGAAATAATCACTAAAACTCATTGGTTGTTCGCCGGTATTATTAAGGTTGGTAATAAAATTAAGACTGTATTTTTGACTGTAATAAAACAGTTTCGGATTTACAACATAGCGTCCATCTTTAGGACTTGCACCTGCACCAACCGAAATATCTCCAAACCAAAAGTTCTTTTTTCCTTCTTTCAGTTTAATGTTCATTGCCAGGTTATCCTGATTGTCGGTAACAGAACGCAATTGGTCATTTTCGTTATAATTTCTTAAAACTTCCACTTTGTCCACAGCATCTGCCGGGATGTTATTGACACCCAATTTGGTATCTCCGTCAAAAAAATCTTTTCCTTCCACCATCAGTTTTTGTACGCCTTTTCCTTCTACTTTTACGTTTCCATCATCATCTACTTCAATTCCAGGTAACTTTTTCAGAATATCTCCAAGCTTTCGTTCTGTTCCGCTCGTAAAGGAATCTGCATTGTAAACAATGGTATCACCTTTTATTGAAACCGGCATTTGATGCACAATTTCGATTTCTTCTAAAAGTGTTTCTCCGCCCGACAAAACAATAGGCAAGGTAAGATCTTCGGTTTTTGTGGTTACGTCCACCGTTTTTGGACTAAAACCTAAATAGCTGACTTTTAATTGATAATTAGAATTGGGTTTTAAGTTCAATGCATATTGACCTTTTTCTCCGGTAATACTGTAGCCGTCCATTTTATCTAAATCGAGATTGACAGCCATTATGTTTGCCATCTCAATAGCTGTTCCCAAACTATCGGTTATAATTCCCTGAACTTTGATGTTTTGAGCATTGGAAATTCCTACAACAAACAGAAATAAGATGATTAGTGATTTTTTCATTTTTTGTGTTTTAACTAATTCTAAAAAAATAACGCTATTATCCGCCAATTGAAATTGTTTGAATAATTGTAGTGCCATTTCTTGATTTAGATTTTGATGATTTTTTCATTTCATCCATTCGTTTCTTCATTATTTTGTCGAATTCTTCTTGGGAAGTTGTCTTTCCTTTAGGGGCTTTAATGGCAATTGCTTTTTTAGGATTCAAAACGACTTCAGAGCATAAATAAACCATATTTGGCGTATGTAATTCTAATATCAAACCTGGAAGACCTCCAAATTTTTCGGGACCGTTTGCTATCGGAATTTGCGGTGTGTACCAAGCAGTGTAAACCAAATCTTTTGGTTCTTTGTCAATCATTGAAAGTAAGTTTGATGAGTTATCATCTTCTTTTTCATCGTCTAAAACAATATTTTTAGCTTTGACTGTTTTAGTAGCTTTATATGCAGTATAATTTCCAATTTGCTTGGTTTCGGTAGAAAGTTCCCATCCGGAAGTATGTAGCGAATCTTTTATTAAAAAAGGTTTATCTAAATAATTACTTTCTAAAAGGGAATAGTTTTCTTTTAGGTTTTTGTATAATGTTCCTGAAGAACTAGAATTAAACGAGATTGAAATGTTTGATCCTCCCGTGGTAGGAGGTGCTAACTTTTCTTCTTCGGTATATAAAGATTCTTCTTTGGTAAACTCAAGAAAAAAAGTTTTTTCAGAAGCTTTGTTTAAAGCATCTTTCATTTGTTTCAAAAATTCGTCATTTAATATAGATTTCTCATCGCCTTCTTTCGCTTTCTGTTCAAAATCTTTAATAATCATTTTTGTTTGATAGGTTGCTTTTCCGGAAAAATCCTGAGCAAAAACTCCAACAGATAAAGTAAGAGCAAATAATATAAAAAATCTTTTCATAATAAAATTCTTTTAATTTGTGATTTAACAAATAAATAAAAAACAAGGTTACTAACCTACTTAACGAAAGTTAACAAATGTTAATGTGCATTTTGCTTTTAATTTTGTACTGATAAATGTGATTCCGTGTCAAGCACGGAATGACAAAATATCGAAAATAAATTTTATCCATTTTGATAAAAAAAATCATCTGTGCATCCGTAGTAGATTGACAATAGTTTGTAAATGAAATATTTGTGCTTTTTGTTGTGTGCTAAACGAAAATAATGTATTACGGATATACATTTAAAAAAGCTTAATATTTTCGAATAGCCGTTTTCTCTAACCATTCTTTCCTCATTTTTTCAAATTCTTCCTTTGAAACTGTTTTACCTTTAGGAACTTTAATTTCAATGGGTTTCTTAGGATTCAATACAATTTCAGAACATAAATAAACAGTTTCCTGACGTGGATCGTGAAGTTCCAAAATCAATCCCGAAAGTCCGCCAAATTTCCCCGGTCCGTTTGGAGTCGGGATTTGAGGTGTGTACCAGGCAACGTAAACCCAATCTTCGGGTTCTTTTTTGTCTAACATTTCAAGTAGATTAGAAGTTTTTTCTCTGTCTTCTTTTTGCGTAGAAACCTCTTTTTTTATTGTTTTGGTGGCTTTATACACGGTATAATTTCCAATTTGTTTACTTTCGGTCAAAAGTTCCCAACCAGCAGTTTCTAATGTATCTTTTATAAGATTTGTTTTGTTAAACCTGTCGTTCTCCAGAATAGAATAATTTTCTTTTAAGTTTTTGTATAATGTTCCTGAATCTTCAGTATTTATTATAACTCTGTTTTTTGGTTTTCCTGTGGAAGTAGGTAATTCCAGTGTTTTTTCTTCTGTATATAATGATTCTTCTTTGGTAAATTCTAAAATAAATGTTTTCTCACTCGCCCTTTTTACCGCTTCTATAAAATCTTGTGAAATTTTACTGGGGTTTTCTGCCGCTTTCTCATTAAAATCTTTTAAAATCATTTTACTTTGATACGTTGCTCTTCCGGAAAATTCCTGCGCATACGTTGGAAGAAATAATGAAAGGGCTAATACTGCAAAAAATATCTTCATAACTTTGTCGTTTATTAATGTATTGTAATTTAATAAGTTATATATTTTTATTTATTAAACTTGTTCTACAAATATAGAACATAATTTAAATGTAAAAAGCAGAATGTATTATTTTTTACTTCAAAGCAAGCCATCTCATTATTCAAGTTTAGAAATATGTTACTCTCCTCTATTGATAATAACCCTGTTTGGGGTAGTTCTGCTTTGTCTTCGGGATTCTTGCATTTTATCATTTTCTTCCTGAGAAATGACTTTTCCTTTTGGTATTTTA
The DNA here is from genome assembly GCA_035307005.1 of Flavobacterium sp. Classification (GTDB taxonomy): domain Bacteria; phylum Bacteroidota; class Bacteroidia; order Flavobacteriales; family Flavobacteriaceae; genus Flavobacterium. Next base: position 4,089 of record DATGMY010000144.1, read on the forward strand.
ATCACAATCGGTTTTTTGGGATTCAACACGATCTCAGAACATAAATAAACCATACCCGGTGTATGTAATTCCAGTATTAGTCCCGGTAGACCGCCAAATTTTTCCGGTCCGTT
>DATGMY010000145.1:0-5614 GCA_035307005.1 Flavobacterium sp.
GGATGTTTTTCTTTTCCTTTTACAACTATTTTTGCCATCATTGGAAAAGTTACACCATAATTCATCTGACAAAATTCTGCAATTTCTTCATTGCTTCCCGGATCCTGACCCATAAAATCATTGGTAGGAAATCCGATAATAACAAAATTTTGATCTTTAAATTCTTTGTATAATTGTTCTAATTGTTCAAACTGCGGGGTCAGTCCACATTTTGAAGCAGTATTTACAATCATTACTTTTTTTCCTTTCAGGCTGGCTAAATCCAGCGTATCACCTGAAATGGTTTCTACTTTAAAATCATAAATTGTCTTAATACGATCCATATCTGCTATTTTATTTTTGGTTGCTTCATCTACTGTATAAACTTTTTTTCCGCCAAAACAGGCAAACATAAAAAGAGAACTAAGCGATAGAAAAATGTTTCTCATTACCGTTGTTTTCATTGAAAATGGTTTTGTTAAAAATACCTTGTCCTACAAAGATAGGATAAAAACAAAAATTCCGGTTGTTTTCTCTAAGGCAATCTGAGAAAATAACATCGATTTAATCCTTGAAATTTGAGAGGTTGTGATTTTTATTGATTACAAAAAAAGTTAAAACAATACGCTTTCAGTGCATTTTACTTTCAACTTCTAAAAACGTATTTTTCCTTTAAGTATATTTTCAACGGAGCAATGGGTGTTCGTATTCTAAAGGACATTGTATCAAAAGACTATGCACATTGAATATCTTTTTTCTCAGGAAATCACTATTGCCAGCCGCCACCTAATGTTTTGTACAATCGGATTCGGGCAACTAATTTATTTTTACGAATACTGTTTAAACTCAGTTCGTTTTCTAAAGCACTTCGTTGTGCGTTAATAACTTCGAGATAGGTTGCAAAACCACTGTTGAACAGCAAATTGGATTGCCTCACTGCCAGACTTGAATTAGCTACCTGTTCTTCGGCAATGTCTAATTGTTCCTCTATGGTTTTAAGGATAACCAATGCATCAGTGACTTCTGTGATGGCTTTATGAACATTTTGTTGTAAGGAAATCTCTGTTTTATCACGTTCTTTTAATGCCACTTCATAATCCGTTTTTAATCTTTTCTTGTTAAAAACCGGAGCGGTCACTCCGCCAATAACCGATCCGAATAAAGAACCGGGAATATTAAACCAGTTTTCGGGCAGCATACTGTTGACACCACCACCCAGATCAATTTTCAAGGAAGGATAACGTTGTTTTTGTGTAACGCCTACATAGGCATTTGCGGAGAGCAAATCCAGTTCGGCAGCACGAATATCGGGACGGTTTGACAATAATTGTAACGGAACTCCTTCAGTCAGAGCATCCTGATAAAAGTAGTTTTCCAGTTTTTTGGAAGAAATGTCAATCGTTTTGGGAAAACTTCCCACTAAGAAATTCAACTGATTTTCCTGAAGTGCAATTTGTTGCTCCAGCGATGGAATCAATGCTTTTGCTGTCAGCATCTGTGCTTTGGTTTGCTGTTTTGCGAGTGCAGTAATCTGTCCGGCTTCGTATTGCAACTGGACGATATCGAGTGTGTTTTTAGACAATTTAAAATTGGTTTGTGCCACTTCCAATTGTGCATATAATAAAATCAGATTGTAGTATCCTTCGGCAATTTTGGTAATTAATTCCGTTTGAATAACTTTTCGGGCTTCTTCTGTTTCTAAATATTCATTCAGAGCCATTTCTTTTTGATCTCTGAACTTTCCCCAAACATCAATCTCCCAGCTTACCAAAAGACCGCTGTTATGTTGTTTGGTAAAGGTATAAAGGCTTTTAGGCGGTTCTTGTCCGGTGTGTTCATACCAATTGGATCCCGGATTGCTATAAAAATTTTCCGAACGGTATTGATACGCCAGGTTGGCAATATTTGCGTCCACACTTGGAAGCCAGTTGAGCTTTGCCTGATTTGCTTTTAACTGTGCAATTTCGATATTGGCCAATGCCTTTTTCATATCAAAATTGTGTTCCAGCCCTTTTTGAATCAATATAGTCAGTTGTTCATCATTAAAAAAATCTTCCCACTGAATCAAAGCGATATTGGTAGAATCAGTGCTTGACAGACTGTCTTGCAGCGTGTAAACATCCGGAACTTCTATATGATATTCATAAGTGTCTTTTTGTAATAAACCACACGATGCTGTGCTCAAAGCAATGAATACAGCAATACCAAACTGTGCTATAAACCGATTATTCTTCTTCATAAGTAACCTTTGATTTTAGACGTTCGTCAAATGTCTGAAACACGTAAAACAATACAGGAATAAAGAAAATCCCACAAATGACCCCAATGAGCATTCCGCCGGCAGCACTGATACTGATCGAATGGTTTCCGATTGCCGATGGTCCCACGGTAAACATCAGCGGAATCAAACCGGCAATAAATGCAAATGAAGTCATTAGAATAGGGCGTAAACGCATTCTGGCTCCCTCGGCAGCTGCCTGAATGATCTGCATTCCTTTTTTGCGTCGCTGTAAGGCAAATTCTACAATAAGAATGGCATTTTTTGCCAGCAGTCCAATGAGCATGATCAATCCTACCTGTACATAAATGTTGTTTTCTAATCCTGCAAGGTTTATGAATCCGTACACTCCTAAAAATCCGGTTGGTACCGATAATAAAATTGCCAATGGCAGCAAAAAACTTTCGTATTGTGCAGCCAACAGGAAATATACAAACAATATACTGATTCCGAAAATATATAAAGATTGATTTCCTGAAGATTTTTCTTCCAGAGTCATGCCCGTAAATTCATAAGAATAATTTCCGGGTAATTCTTTAGAGACTTCTTCGATAACTTTTATCGCATCTCCGGTAGAATATCCATCTGCAGGCATCGCTTTAATAGAGATGGCGTTGAACAAATTGTAACGGTTTACAGTTTCCGGACCATACATTTTGCGCAATTTTACTAAAGTATTGGCAGGCAGCATTTCGCCTTTATTGTTTTTTACAAAAATAGAATTAAAGGATTCCGGTGCATTTCTGAAATCGACATCAGCCTGCATATAAACACGATACTGACGACCAAACCGTGAAAAGTCGCCGGCTTGCACACGACCATAATAAGCGCGGATAGTATTCATCAAATCCCGGATATTAACTCCCAAAGCTTTTGCTTTAATATAATCGATATCTAAAGCATATTGCGGAAAATTAGCGTTGAAGGATGTAAATGCATTGCTGATTTCTTTACGGTTGTTCAGTTCTTTGATCAAATCCTGAGCAGCAATGTCAAATTTATCAAATCCGGCATTCAACCGATCCTGAAGCACAAATTCCACACCACTGAAATCTCCGAATCCTTGTACCGTGGGTCTTGGGAAAACACTGAATTTTCCTTCGTTCAGTTTATTTAATTCCTGCTGATATAAATTGATGATGTCATTGATGTTTTTGATTTTTCCCCGTTCCTTATAAGGTTTCAGGTTGATATATCCCACAGCAAAAGAGGGACTTGTAGCGGCATCAATCGCATTGTATCCCGATATATTGGTCATTCCGGCAATTTCCGGCCGGTCTTTTAAAATACTGTCTGCCTGTGCCAAGACTAATTTTGTCCGTGCCAATGAAGCACCGGGTGGCATTGTGATAGAGTAGGTCAGGAAACTATCGTCTTCTGTAGGGATAAAACTGGTTGGTGTGCGCATCATCAATCCTACACCAAGCAGAATAACGCCCAGCATAGCAGCCAATGACAAAGGTGTTCTTTTCAGCATTGCCTGAACCACCTTGACATAAAAATGCGTAAATTGATCAAAATAACGGTTAAACTTTTTGAAAAACCTCTTTTTACTTATTTCCAATTTACGGATGAATCTTGGTGTGCGTTTTTGTTTGAATTTAAGTTTTTTCTGGATACTGTGATCTCTTCTTAAAAACAAGGCACACAATGCAGGAGTAAATGTCAAAGCATTTATGGCAGACAACAAAATAGCAATGGCTAAGGTATAAGCAAACTGTTGGTAAAAAATTCCTGCCGGTCCCTGCATAAAACCTACCGGTAAAAATACCGCAGCCATAACCATAGTAATCGACAGAATCGCTCCTTTAATTTCGCCCATCGTTTCCAAAGTCGCTTTTTTGGCGGTCATACCTGTGTCGTGCATTTTTTCGTGAATCGCTTCCACAACCACAATTGCATCATCGACCACAATTCCGATAGAAAGGACCAAAGCAAACATCGTCAGTACATTGATAGAGAATCCTAATAGGTAGATAAAAAATAATGTTCCTAACAATGATACAGGAATAGCAACAGCCGGAATCAGTGTGGATCTGAAATCCTGTAAAAAAATGAAAACAATAAGAAATACCAGAATAAATGCTTCAAAAATGGTGTTTTTTACCTGACTGATAGATTCATCTATTTGATCTTTCACAGAATAGGTAATATCGTATTTTATACCACTTGGAAAAGTAGGGGCAATCCGTTCAAGAACCTCACGGACTCCAATATCAATATCACGGGCATTGGAACCACTGGTCTGCGTGATGTTTAACGTGAGTCCGGGATAACCGTTTACGCTGTTATCACTACCTACGTTAGACGCACCAAATTCAACACGGGCAATATCTCTTAAAAAAAGAAACGAACCGTCTTCATTAGTTTTAATGACTAAACTTTCAAACTCCTCCGGTAAGCTAAACCGTCCATTGTGTCTTAAAGTTGTTTCAAAGACTTCGTCCGATGTTTCTCCGAATTTTCCCGGAGCGATTTCAAAACTCTGATCTCTTACAGCCGCAACGACTTCTTGTGGTGTAACATTGTATAATGCCAGTTTTTCAGGATTCAGCCAGGTACGCATAGAGTAGTCACGTGCTCCAACACGTGATACAGCAGCAACACCGGAAACCCGAAGTATTTCTCTGTTGAGATTGATCTGAGAAAAAGCCTGTAAAAAAGTTTCATCGTATATTTCTTCGGGGTGATCGCTGTAAATATTGATGGTCATAATATTACCGCTTTGACGGGGCGTAACAGTAATACCGGCTTCATTTACTTCACTTGGAACTTGTCCCGATGCTCTGGAAACCCGGTTTTGAACATTTACAGAAGCCTGATCAGGATTGACTCCAGCTTCAAAGTTAACCACAATCGTTCCCGATCCGCTGTTGCTGGCTTTGGAAGAAATATAAGTCATTCCGTCCACACCATTAATTGCTTCTTCAATGGGAAGCAACACACTTTCGGCAACAGTTTCAGCACTTGCTCCGGGATAAGATAAGCTTACCGTAACACTTGGAGGTGCAATTTCAGGAAATCGTGTTATGGACAACAACTGGCTTCCAATAAGGCCCAGCAATACCAATATAATAGATATTACGGCAGACAGAATAGGTCTGGTAATGATACTTTTTAGCATAATAAAACTACTTTTTTTAGAGTTCTGGGGTTACATGCATTCCTTCAGACAGCTTGTTAAATCCGGTTCTGAGAACAATATCTCCCCGTTTTAATCCTTCGGAAACAATAAAGTGTTTGTTGGCAGTTCCTTTGATTTTGATTTCTCTCAACAAAACCGTATTTTCTTCATCCAAAAGGTGAACAAACGTTTTATCTTGAATATTTGTGGTAATTTCCTGGGGAATCAAAATA
>DATGMY010000146.1:0-5395 GCA_035307005.1 Flavobacterium sp.
GTGTTCATCCAACCATATTAATGCGGTTTCCACAAAAAGATACAGTCCATTGTCTGCTTGTTCTTCTTTAATGCTGCCGGATAAAACCTCTGCCAGAAAAATTCCTACGTTATTTTTGTAAAAATCAAACGGAATAGTCCGGTAAGCATAAGCAAGTTTTATTTCACGTATGTTTTCCATTGAACCTTTATTTTTATGAACAGCATCTAAATGCAGTTGGTTCAACGGTTGAAAATACGCGCTGTTGAGGTTTTTGTTTCGTTTGGAAAAAGCATTTCGGACAAAATAGGTTTTTAAACCAAAATCTTTGGTAAAGCACTTCACAATCAGGCTTTTTTCCTGATAGCGCAAAGCATTCAACACAATGGCATTGGTCTTTACCTGCATTAACGGATAATCATTAACTTTTTGACTCCTGATAAAGTACCATCGTCAGAGCTTACAAAGACCATATATACTCCGGAAGGAACTTTTGTTCCGGAGAAACTATAAGTATTCCACGTTACTGTACCGCCTAACGATTTTGTCTCGAAAACTAAATTTCCGGCAATGTCCGTAATCTTTACAGTTGCACCGCTTACCAAGCCCGAAATTTTTACTTCCCCTGTAAATTCCGGTTTTACCGGGTTGGGATATACTTTTATATCATCTAAATTGTCTGTGGGGGTAGTGGCATAATTTTTAAATGAAACAATCCCCTGGCGTGTACCAAAAAAGACTTCGCCTGTTGTTCCATCAATCACAATGCTCAATACTTCGTTGCTTGGAAGAGGTGAGTTTTCTGCAGTGAATTTATAAATGGTTTCACTACCGTTTCCGGAAATCAAAAAGACACCCGATTCTGCAATCGATACCCATTTATTATTGGAACCATCAACGGTAATGGCTAAAATATCCTGTTCAAAAAACAGTTCCTGAGGTCTTCCGTCGTCTTCGATTACGATATTAGTGGGTGTTAGCTGGCTGTTGGTAAGAAATTGATCTACATTAGAAATGATCCGCAGACCGCGTGCAGTTCCAATCCAAAGTTGATTATTGTAGTCAATTGCTAAGGCTTTTATGGTTCGGCTAGGCAGATTATGGTTTGTAGTCATCTGCATTGATTTGTTATTCTGGGTATCATTAAAAGCGAATAGTCCGTTAAAATAACTACCAATCCACTTGGTGTTGTTTTTGTCGATAACTGGTTTTAGAAAGGCATTTTCTGCACTGATACTTTCAAAAACTGCCGAAGAATAACCATTGAACTGATTGTTTTTATCTATGGAAACCAAAAAAGGTTTTACTCCGGAGTTGGTCATCCATCCCGTACCATTTCTGTCAAATGCTACTCCGTTAATACGTACATCGTTAGGGGCAATGGCCTTTAAGGCATCTGTATTTTGGTCGTTGTAAACGGTGAAATTATCTGAATTAAGATCCAATAGTCCTAAGCCATCGTGAAAACTGCTGATATATGCTGTGTTGGGAACTTGTGGGTTAAAACTTACATTAGCGGTTGATTTAAACTGATTCAAATCCTGAGGAGAGATTTGCTCCCAGTTTTGCAGGTTTTTCATATAACTCAATCCGTAAAGCGTTAATCCATTAGGGACATAAGGGTTCATTTCTGCGCCGTATCCTCCAAAAGTTACCCACAAATCTTTGTTGTGAAGCGTTAAAGCAAAAACATTGTTGCTCAGCGGACCTTCCGGCGAGATGTTTTGTATATTCGATTTATCAAATACAGGAACTCTTAATCCGCCTTGAGTATTTGTTGCTATATAAAAATTCCCGTTTGAAAAAGTAGCATCTGCTAATCCGCCCCGTTCACTTCCCGTCCACAAAAAATCGGCTGTAACTGATAAGTCATCCTCAAACAGGCGGATTGTTTCTTCAGCAACTTCAATCAAAATGTCGCTGGAAACATGCAATCTTAGAAAGCCACCCCAAACCGTATCAACCGGAGTGATTGTATTGGATGTAGAAATAGTATTTAAAGACAAATCGTCCTTTACGCCAACCATTTGTCCTTCAAACGATACAATGTCTAACCAGTTTCCAAAATCTATAACCTGCCAGTTGTTGTAATCAATAAGGCTGTTGTTTAAAGAAGCTTTTTTCAAACCTTCATTTTCAGCTGCTGCATAAATTTGATCGTTTAAAACAGCCACACTTTTTACATTGACCATATCACCGCCACTACCAACGTAGAAAGTATCTCCGAAATGATTATCATTGAGCCGGACAGTTGTAATTCCATAGCCGGTTGCCAAATAGGCATAACCGGCATTTATAATAATACGGTTGATCTTTTTCTGATTGTCGGGGATATTGGTTTTGTTATAAATGTCGTTTAAATGATAAACCTTATCTGCTGCAAGGTCAATCAAAGCTATTTTTCCGTTAGCACTTCCTACAACCAGTTTTTTGTAATCGGGTGCATAGGCTATCGAGACAATTTCGTCAGTTTTAAAACCATTGATGGAATTGTAAATTTCGCGTTCTCCCGAGCTTTGATTATAGACAAAAACAGCGTTGGTCGTTGCAAAGTAAATATACTGCCCGTCTTGTTCTACAGCAGTAGTTTCATTGTAGGAATAATAGCCTTTCCACAAGTGGTTTTGTGCAAAAGAACCTATTGTTAATAATAGAAAAAATAACTGGTAACAAAATCTCATATTCATCCGTTTAAACATTGAAACGTTTATTTTATAAAAATAGTATAAATTTAGTTTATGTAACCCAATTTGACAAAAAAGTATTGAGAAAGCGTTATAAATCCCTGTCTGAGAGGAAAATCAATGGATTCATTCGTTTAAAAAATCGTAATCTGCGTGTGGTGCTCAGACAAAAGTACAGCTATATAGGTTCAATCAATAAAAACACCAACTTTGCAATAGAAGGAATTATAATTTGACCGTTCCGGTTATTTTTTGTAGTTTTAAGGAAATAAAAAACAAAATTTTAAGCCTATGGAAATCAAATTAAAAAAACTCAAAAATCTTACGTCAGAGAACAGTATTACTATTATTCTCAATACGCACAGAACATTTCCTGACAATCAGAAAGATGCGCTCCTGTTAAAAAATTTAGTCAAAGAAGCAGAAAACAGGCTTTTAAACGATTTTTCCGAAAAAGAAGTCCGTGGGTTGACGGATAAACTAAATACTCTTGCCAATTCCATTGACCATAGACAAAATCTGGAAAGTCTGATTTTGTTTGTAAACAAAGATGTTGCAGAGTTTGTCAGATTACCGATTCCCGTAGAAGACCGTATAGTTATTGATCATACATTTGCTACCCGTGATTTGATAAGAGGATTGCATCATCGGGCGAATTATTATATATTGGTATTGAGTCTAGATGAAGCCCGACTCATCGAGGCTTCTGACGATAAGGTAATAAAAGAATTGGGTGCTCCGTTTCCTTTCAAAAATGAGTTGGCTCAAACATCTTACAAAGCAGAACCTTCAGATGCAGGTCGTCTGAGAAATCTTACGGCAGAGTTTTTTAATCAGGTTGATAAAGTGGTCAATCAGGCTAGAAAAGATCATCCGCTTCCGATTTTAATCTCTTCAGATCAGCAGAATTATCACGAATATCTGAAAATAGCTGATCAACCGGAAACCATTTTTGATATATTTCTGAACCGGAGCCGCCAAACAGAGAAAGATTATGTTATTGTATCAGATGCCTGGAAAATGGTTCAGGAATATTATATCAAAAAAAATAATGACCGTAAAACGGAACTTCAAAAAGCAGTCTCATCGAATAAATTTTTAAGTGATACGAATGAAATTTACCGTGCGATCAAAGAAGGCAGAGTACAGACATTGTTTATAGAACAAGGCTTGTTTCAGCCGGCAGTTATTGAAGATGACAGCATCGTTTATGTACAGGATGACAAACGAGCGGACAAAGATGTAATCGATGATATTTATGATGAGTTGATCGAGTTAAATATGGATTTTGGAGGAGATGCCGTATTTCTTCCAAAAGGGGAACTCGAAAAATTTAATGGATTTGCAGCCATAACAAGATATTAATTTAACTATAAAATGAGGTTTTTAAACCTCATTTTTTTTATGGCATTACCAAGGTTTCGTTCAATTCCCAATTGGCACGAAGGTCTAATTCTTTCGTGAAATTGACAACTTTTTCGGGTGGTCGCTGTTCTAAGTAATTTCCGCTATCCCATTTTCCGTTTCCATTGCTGTCTTCAATGATCCGGACAAAATATTTTCCGGGTTCCACTAATTGAAATTCAATGGGTTGCGATTCAGAAAGATAACGGTAATCGTATCTTTTTTCATCTTTGGTCAGCAATTCAAAAATAATCGGGTATTGGATTTCTCCCGAAATTTCAAAACTGATATTTCCATAATCGGATGCTTTGCCCGTTTGAAATGTTTGTGTAATGGTATCGTTTATTGATTTTTCATAAAAATCTGTAATACTTCCGGGAAGCAACGACAACGTATATTTTTCTTCTTCTTTCCAGTCAAATTGTACTTTTACAGCATTATTCAAACTATCTACCTGAGTGGTAAAATCTACCTGAGTCGAATCTTTCCGGATCAATTGTATCCACTCATTGTTAATGGATGCTATCGGCGTATTTGTTGAAATAGCAACAGTATCTCTGAATTGGAGCGTGCCGCTTTTCAGGAATTTGATCTGTAGTGAATCGATGGCACGCACGTTGCGCGGTGTAACTGTATGTGTTCTCTCGTAAGTACCTGCTTTAAAATGAAAGCTCAGAGAATCGTATTTTTCCAAAGGCGTATAAACATAAATCGAATCCTTTTCAGGGATTTTTGAAAAAGCGGTTTTAACAGGCTCGTTATTTCCTAAAACAGAAAGATTCAAATCTTTTACGCTGCCCTCATACGCAACCAGCCATTTGTTTTGACTTACCATCGAAGGGCGGAAAGCATTGGGTGTTTTAGCTTCTTTGAACAAAGTCAAATGATAGGTGCTGTCTGTGGGAATAGTGATTTTTTGTGAATGAAAACCAATTTTATCTGCTTTCGGATCAAAACGGTAATTGCTGTTTTTTTCTTCCAAAGCGATCAGGTAATAAATGCCTTCTTTCAGATTTTCAAGGGTAACATTTTTTAGGCTGTCTTGTGAACTTGCCACATACAGAGGTTTCTTTTTATAGATGGTCGAATCGTTAAAACCTTCCGCTTCATAGAGTAAAACGTTGACACGCCCTAAAGGAGCTTTGCTGTAAGCGTCTGCAAAAGTAGTGTTTAAAGTGAGTGAATCAATGTAGGTTCCCGTAGAAAAAACATATTTATAATTTGGGTAAGGATTCCCTTCGTTGTTGTCCTGGATGCTTTCACCAAAATTGAAACTATAAGTTGTGTTGTCTTTAAGGGTATCAAAAATCTTAATGCGGATGTATTTG
>DATGMY010000147.1:0-6912 GCA_035307005.1 Flavobacterium sp.
TGAGTTTTTTCGTATGTCAATTTGATATTCCTCTTCGGCAAGGTTAATCATCATGTCAAAAATAATGGCTTTTTTATCAGCCACATAAGCCTGTTTTTCAAGAAAAGTCTTCTGTTTCTGCAAAAGCTTTACTTGAGCTTCAAGCTCCATGATTTTCTGTTCTGGTGACTTTGGCATATTCGATGGTGTTTGGTTTTCCCAATCAAAGGTACCAAATTTTCTGAGCCAACTGACAACTGTGCTTCGGGCTTGGATGCCATACTTACGGCAAGCACCCACAGTAGATAACTCCCCAGACTCAATTTCTTTTACAACACTCAACTTAAAAGACATACTGTAATCTCGCTGAGTGCGTTTTACATAATTGCTTCTTTCTTCCATAATAACGATTTCTTTTTTGTATCGATATTTCAGGACGGGACAAATATTCATAAAAAAACCGAATCTTTTTAGGATTCGGCTTTTTGTTAATCAATCTGATTTCCTTCTTTGTCAAAGAAGTGATACTCTAAATACGTGTAAGCGTCGCGTGGTACGATTTTTACCCATCGTTTGTATTCAAAAAACCACTTGGTTCTTATCGATGGAAAACCTTTGGTAATATACGCAGCTATAAAAGGATGCGCATTTAAAACCACACTTTTGTGGTCTTTAATAATTCTTTCCAGGTCAGCTGATATTTGATCAATAACCAAAATCGGAGCCTCAATTTCCCCTTTTCCGTTTGGATCAGGATTTTCTTCTTTAGTTTTGATAGAAACTTCAGGTCTGACTCTTTGTCTAGTAATTTGAATCAGTCCAAATTTACTAGGGGGCAAGATTTTATGTTTTGCCTTATCATCGCTCATTTCTTCTTTTAGGTAATCGTAGAGTATTCTGCGATTTTCGGCATTAGTCATATCAATAAAATCGATCACGATAATCCCACCCATATCGCGCAATCTCAATTGACGGGCAATTTCTGATGCGGCGATCATATTTACCTCAAGAGCTGTATCCTCTTGAGACTGAGCTTTGTTTGAGCGGTTTCCGCTGTTTACATCTATAACATGCAAAGCTTCGGTGTGCTCTATGATAAGATAGGCTCCTTTGCTCATAGAGACGGTTTTTCCGAATGAAGTTTTGATTTGCCGTTCGATATGATATTTCTCAAACAGCGGCACTTCTTTGTTGTTATAATGCTTCACAATGGAAACTTTTGAAGGGGCTATTTCTTGCAGATAGTCCTTCGTTTGGTAATACAGATCTTCATCATCGATATTTATTCCGGTAAAAGAATCGTTGAAAACATCGCGTAAAATAGACGATGCCCGATTTACTTCTCCAAAAACCTTGGATGGATGATGAGCTGTTGTCAAGCGCTTGCAAAGTGCCATCCATTTGTCTAACAGACTTTGCAAGTCTTTTTCTAATTCCGATACATTTTTGCCTTCGGCTACTGTACGTACAATAACTCCAAATCCTTTGGGTTTGATAGCAAGCATCATTTTTTTAAGACGCTCTTTTTCTTGTTTGGATTCGATTTTCTGAGAAATCGACACACGTTGAGAAAAAGGAACCAACACCAGATAACGTCCGGCAAGACTCAGTTCAGAACTGATTCTTGGACCTTTGGTCGAGATGGGTTCTTTGACTATTTGTACTAAAACCGACTGGTTGGCACTCAACACATCGTTGATTACTCCGCCTTTGTCGATTTCGGGTTCAAAGGAAAATTTTTTAAGAGTGAAATCATTTAATTTACCTGCGCTTACAAGTTTGGTGAATTTCATCAGCGACCTTAGATTGGGACCCAGATCGTGGTAATGTAAAAAGGCATCTTTATCAGAACCTATATTTACAAATGCCGCATTGAGCCCGGGAACAGGTTTGCGGATTTTTGCTATGAAAATATCGCCTACCTGAAAACCTTTTTCGCTTTCTCTGTCGCGGTGTAATTCAATTAATTTTCCATCTTTTAATAAGGCAAAATCTACTGTATTGGAACCAGACCTAATAATTAACTCCTTGTTCACAATGAGTACATTTTTATCCATACGATTTCGATTTCAAGTTGAATGTTGTATAACTTCAAACTTTAAACCTGAAACAAAAAATCCGTACAGATGGATTAAACATTAAACAGGTATTTACCCTATTCTTTTGTAGTGAAAAGAATGTTTTTCAAAGAACTTTTTTACTGAAAGTAATAAAAGAAAAAAGTAGTATGAAACTACTTTTTCTTTTTGTGACGGTTAGCTCTCGCTCTTTTTTTGCGTTTATGCGTAGCTACTTTGTGTCTTTTTCTTTTTTTACCACTTGGCATAATTTTGTAGTTTTGAGTTAATACTAAGTTATTTTACTTCTACTTTTGCTTTTACACCTTCTACAAACACTTTAGCCGGCTTAAAAGCAGGTATGTTATGAGCAGGTATTTTGATCGTTGTGTTTTTAGAAATATTTCTTCCGGTTTTTTCAGCTCTAGTTTTTACAATAAAACTACCAAAACCTCTTAAATATACGTTATCACCACTTTCTAATGAAGCTTTCACTTCTTCCATAAAAGTTTCAACAGTTGCCTGTACATCACCTTTTTCAAGCCCTAATTTTTCTGAAATTTTGGCTACAATGTCTGCTTTAGTCATTTCGCTTATAATTAATTAATTATCTTTTTTTTGAGAGTGCAAATATATTAATTTTATTATAAAAACTATATTCCAAAACATTAAATTTTAATGAAATAACCATTTTTGATCGTTTTTGAGGGAATAATCAGTCTTTAACGAACTACTTTCTCTATATATGAGGAGTTCATTGCCCGTAGAGCTCCCATATAATTCAACGAAAACTCCAGATAATCACCCACTTTATATTCGTTCGCATTTGCTTGTAAATCAACAATAATCATGTCTGAACTGGCTCCGAAAAACTGAATGTTTTTGTCTTTTGGAAAAATATGAGCCTTGTCCACATCCAAAATTCCCAGATCAAGTATCGCACGAAAAGATGTTTTTCCGATTTCCTTATTGTCAAACTCAAAAGTTTTACCTTCCATATTCGACCCGAAATCGCCTTCAGGAATTTTAGGTTTTTCAATCAGCTCTATGATTTCGGCTTTCAGGGTAAAAACATCTTGTTTCAGTAAACGACTGGGTTTATCCTTATAAACGTCTGTCCCCTGAAAAAGCGTTTCGCCTACTCTGAAATGGTTGATGGATTCGGGAAGTTGTTTGTTGAAAATCAGTGGTATAGTTACCGAAGATCCTCCCGAAACATAACGGATTTTTTTGTTAAATTTTGCTTCAATCAACTGTTTGTAAAGAGACAGCTGAATCAATTTGTCTGTGCTGGGTAATACCCCGTATAAGCACGAAAGGTTGGCACCAATACCTACTACTTCAATATTTTTCAACTGGAATACCTTGTCGTAGAATGCAATAAAATCTTCCCGCATTACACCTTCACGCAGTTCGCCCAGTTCAATCATAATAATGATTTTATGAATTTTGTTTTGTTTTTGGGCTTCGGCAGAAAGTGCTTTGATGGTGTCAATGTCGGTATTCATACTGATGTCGGCAAATTTTACCACCGATTTCACAGAACGTTTTGGCGTAGGTTTGATATAAATGGTTTCGATATTGGGGTTGATCTTTTTAATTGCTTTTAAATTACTTACCCGCGAATCGCAGACTTGTTTAGGGTGCAGCATAAGTACTTCTTTGAGAAAAAGTTCATTTCCGCAAAGCATTTTGGTTACCACAGACCATTGAATGTCTTTGGATTTAAAAAAATAATTTAATCGTTCAAAATTGTATTCCAGCCGTTCCTTATGTAATGTTATTATAGCCATAACAATTACTTGGTTAATCTCATTTCTAAATACTTATTGGTAAACCCAAGTTTTTCGTAGAGTATTCTGGCAGGATTGTCGGGTTCAACGTGCAGGGCAATATTTCCGTTGGCACTTTCAATAGCCTGTTGCATTAAAGCTTTTCCGATACCTTTTCCTCGTTGGTTTTTATCTGTGGCAATATATACCAAAATATTTTCAGGAATATAGTCTTTCATTCCGGTTTCATTGACAATCACAGCGCCCACAACTTGGTTGTCTAAAAAGGCTGTAAGAACAAATCCGCCAAAAGAAGGCGTTTCTTGCAGAGCGTAATTCATACACTTTTCGATATCCTTCTTAGGATCTCCGTATTGCTCTAAATTTTCGAACAAAAAGTTCAGGATGGTTTCTTTTTCATTTTCATTAGGTTTGTTCTCTTGACGATACGTCTTGATTTTTAACATAATTGATTTTTTTACTTTTATAAGTTACAAAGTTAATCATTTTAAATTTAATGAGTTTTTTAGCTGTTAGAATCCTCAGAATTAAGATGTATCTTTGCCGGGAAAAACCTCTTGAATGAATTTCACAGACCGATTGCTTACTTGGTATCATCAACACAAAAGGGAACTTCCGTGGCGCAATATAACCAATCCTTATTACATCTGGCTTTCGGAAGTGATTCTGCAGCAAACACGTATTGAACAAGGCTTGCCGTATTACGAAGCTTTTGTGGAACGCTTTCCGCTGTTACAGGATTTGGCTCTGGCAGAGGAAGATGCCGTTTTGAAACTTTGGCAAGGTCTGGGCTATTATTCACGGGCACGAAACCTGCATCATACAGCAAAAACGATTTATTTTGATTTGAACAACAGGTTTCCGGATCGTTACGAAGAAATTATTCGTTTAAAGGGAATAGGTCCTTATACTGCGGCCGCCATTGCTTCGTTTGCTTTTAAAGAACCGGTAGGCGTGGTCGATGGGAATGTTTTCAGGGTTTTGTCGCGTTTTTTTGGAATTTTTGACGATATTTCGCTGGGAAGAACCCGCACTGTTTTTCAGGATTTGGTCAATGAATTAATTTCCAAAGAACAGCCTGATTTGTTCAATCATGCTATTATGGACTTTGGAGCTACGGTTTGTACACCTGCGCAACCAAAATGCAACGGATGCCCGCTTCAAAACGGATGTTATGCTTTTCAAAAAAATGTGGTTGCTCAATTACCTGTAAAAAGCAAAAAGATTTCAGTCAAAAACCGCTATTTTCATTTTGTTCTTCTCAGGAATCAGGGGAAAATTGCCATTGAGCAACGTACCGAAAAAGACATCTGGCACAGATTGTATCAATTTCCGCTGACAGAAACTCTGGCAGACAACGAAGAAGAAATTTTTGATCAATTAGTTGCTTTATACGCCGATGCGCCTGTAAAGAAACTTACAACAAACAGTATTCGTCACAAATTGTCGCATCAGCAACTTCATATTGATTTTTATGAAATCGAAATAAACACCCCGCAACAAGAGCTGCATTTCGTAAATATTGAAGAAATTGAAAACTATGCTTTTCCTATTGTTCTTTGGAATTTCATCAAAGAATATTTAGGGCTGAGAAAAAATTAGTACTTTTGAAGCATAAGGCAAATAAATTATGTACGGAACTTTAAACAAAGTGATGCTGATCGGGCATTTGGGCGATGATGTGAAAATTCACTATTTTGAAGGCGGCAATTGTATCGCTCGCTTTTCTATTGCAACAAATGAAGTCTATATCAACAAAACAACCAATGAAAAAATTACTTCTACCGAATGGCACAATCTGGTTTTTAGAAATAAAGCTGCCGAATTGTGCGAAAAATATCTGAGTAAAGGTGATAAAATTTATGTGGAAGGACGCATCAGAACACGCCAATGGCAAACCGAAGAAGGAATAACAAAACACACGACCGAAATTCAGGTAATGGAATTTGTTTTCTTATCTACAAAAAAAGAGATGGATTCCCAAGCCAAATCTATGAAACATAATGTAGAGGATAAATTGGCAAACTTTGAAGTTCCGAAAATTTCCGATTACGATAAATTGAACGATCTGCCTTTTTAACCAGAATTTATTCAGGTTGAATGAATAACTTTAATCCAGATGAACCATTTAAAAATGAAACATACTTTTATATTACCTTTCTTTTTTTTGATCTTTACGCTTATTTCGTGCAACGAAACTGCCACTCCCAAACCCGATGGTTTTTTAAGGTTGGAATATCCCAAAGCTCATTACGAGTATTATGCTGAAAGTCAGTGTGGTTTTAAGTTTGAAAAAAACAGGGTTGCAACGATTGTTCCGGAGGGAAATTGTGCTTTTAAAATAGATTATCCACAAATGAAGGCGAGTATTTACATTAATTACCGACCCGTAGAAAACAATCTGATACCGCTTTTGACAGACGCACAGAAATTAACGTATAATCATACCATAAAAGCCGATGATATTCAGGAATCGGTTTTTGAACATCCTGAAAAAAACGTTTACGGTATGTTTTATCGTGTGTCTGGAGATGCAGCTACCAATATTCAGTTTTATGCTACCGACAGTGTGCGGAATTTTGTAATGGGAACACTGTATTTTTATGCTAAACCAAATTTCGATTCCATTTATCCGGCAACAAAATACATAGAAAATGATATGATGACTATTATGGAAACGCTGGAATGGACAAATAAATAACAAAAAGACTCTTGATTTTCAAGAGTCTTTTTTCGTTTTTGTATTTTATTGGTTTCAAATATAGTTCAAAACTATGCACTTTCAGTGCATCAACTTTAGTTTCTAAAAAGTTTAAGCCACAAATGGCATGAATTTTCACGAAATAATTCGTGTGAATTTGTGTAATTCGTGGCTACTTTAAAATCGGACTTTCATTCCGAACTCAAACTATGGATTAAAAGTTCATAGTGGTTTATTTATCAAAAAATTAACACACATTTAGTTCGGTAGCTACCGAACTAAATGTAGCTTTGTAGGAAAATTTTATAAATGCAAAACATTTTAAAGCACGAATTATTCAAAGAAGTATGTACACATTATGAGACATATTATAAGCTCCAGC
>DATGMY010000148.1:0-10418 GCA_035307005.1 Flavobacterium sp.
AGATATTGTTGCGATCGAAATCAATCCGCGTGTATCTCGTTCGTCTGCACTGGCATCAAAAGCGACAGGGTATCCGATTGCAAAAATAGCAACCAAATTGGCTTTGGGTTATACCTTAGACGAGTTGCAAAACCAGATTACTAAATCTACTTCGGCTTTGTTTGAACCAACTTTGGATTACGTTATTGTAAAAATTCCTCGCTGGAATTTCGACAAATTTGAAGGCGCAGACCGTACTTTGGGATTACAGATGAAATCCGTAGGAGAAGTAATGGCTATCGGGCGCTCGTTTCAGGAAGCTTTACAAAAAGCGACTCAATCCCTGGAAATCAAGCGCAACGGTATCGGAGCCGACGGTAAAGGTTATACCAATTACGACCAGATTTTGGATAAGTTGAAAAATGCTTCGTGGGATCGTGTGTTTGTAATTTACGATGCCATCGCTTTAGGAATTCCATTGAGCACTATCAATGAAATTA
The DNA here is from genome assembly GCA_035307005.1 of Flavobacterium sp. Lineage (GTDB taxonomy): Bacteria > Bacteroidota > Bacteroidia > Flavobacteriales > Flavobacteriaceae > Flavobacterium. The sequence goes on from DATGMY010000148.1 coordinate 480, forward strand.
CAAAAATAGATATGTGGTTCTTAAAGCAATACGAAGAAATGTATGCTTTGGAACAGGAAGTTCGCAAACACCGTTTGGACACCTTGCCAAAAGATTTGCTTTTGGAAGCCAAACAACGTGGTTTTGCCGACCGTCAAATCGCTCATATGCTGAATTGTTATGAAAGCGAAGTACACAAATTGCGTGACGAAATGAACATTCAGCGAGTATATAAATTAGTAGATACCTGTGCAGCAGAATTTGTAGCACAAACGCCTTACTACTATTCTACTTTTGAAGCTGATATTGAAAAACCCGACGGAACGGTTTATTCTTCCAATGAATCTGTTCGCTCAGACAGAAAGAAGATTGTGGTTTTAGGTTCGGGACCAAACCGTATCGGTCAGGGTATCGAATTTGATTACTCGTGTGTACACGGTGTATTGGCTGCATCAGAATGTGGTTATGAAACCATTATGATCAACTGTAATCCGGAAACAGTTTCTACAGACTTTGACACAGCGGATAAATTATATTTCGAACCGGTTTACTGGGAACATATTTACGACATCATTCAGCACGAACAGCCAGAAGGAGTTATTGTTCAGCTGGGCGGGCAAACCGCATTAAAATTAGCGGAAAAATTAGACAAATACGGCATTAATATTATCGGAACCAGTTTTGAAGCTTTGGATCTGGCAGAAGATCGCGGACGTTTTTCGGAATTGCTCAGCGAATTAAACATTCCGTTTCCTAGATTTGGAGTAGCGACTACCGCAGATGAAGCATCAAAATTAGCAGATGAATTAGACTTCCCGTTATTAGTACGTCCATCGTATGTTTTAGGAGGTCAGGGAATGAAGATTGTCATTAACAAGAAAGAATTGGAAGAGCACGTCATTGATTTGTTGAAATCCATTCCGGGCAATAAACTCCTGCTTGACCATTATCTTGCCGGAGCCGTAGAAGCGGAAGCCGATGCAATTTGTGACGGTGAAAACGTATATATCATCGGCATAATGGAGCATATTGAACCTTGTGGGGTACACTCGGGAGATTCCAACGCAACCCTTCCTCCGTTTAATTTAGGTGAATTTGTGTTACAGCAAATTAAAGATCATACCAAAAAGATAGCAATAGCATTAAAAACCAAGGGGTTGATCAACATTCAATTTGCTATTAAAGACGATACGGTTTATATCATTGAGGCCAATCCACGAGCTTCGCGTACTGTTCCGTTTATTGCAAAAGCGTATGGCGAACCTTATGTAAACTATGCAACTAAAGTAATGCTGGGGGCAAAAGTGACCGATTTTACATTCAATCCGCAGTTGAAAGGATATGCGATCAAACAACCTGTTTTCTCTTTCGATAAATTCCCTAAAGTAAACAAAGCTTTAGGACCGGAAATGAAATCAACAGGTGAAAGCATCTTGTTTATCGACAGTTTGAAAGACGATGCTTTTTACGATTTATATGCAAGAAGAAAAATGTATTTGAGCAGATAAAAGTTCACTTATACCAACAAATAAAATCCCTGAAAATTTATATTTCAGGGATTTTTTATATGGGTAAGATGTATTGGAAAACTTCAACTTTGCTTGTCATCAAAGTATTATTTTAAAAAATCAGGATGAACTCACCTTAATCACTCTGGAAACTGTCTGTTTGTTATTCCATTCATCAAAAAAGAAATCGATTTGTCCCACACGAACGCCGAAGCATCCCACCTGATTTATGATTACTTCTTTGCCGTCTAAATTGGTTGCAATAGTTGGTTGATCTAAAAACGTATGGGTGTGTCCGCCAATGATTAAATCAATATCCCGGGTTTGAGAAGCAAGGTCTAAATCAGAAAACAGTTGTGAATTTTTACGATAAGAGTAGCCTAAATGCGACAAACAAATAACCAAATCACATTTTAATTCGTGTTTGAGTATCCGTGTCATATCCTGAGCGATTTCCAATGGATGATGGCACACCGTTTCGCCGTATTGTTCTTTGTTGACCAATCCATCGAGTTTTATACCCAATCCGAAAATACCGATTTTGATTCCGTCTTTTATAACTATTTTGTAAGGTTTTGATAAACCGTCCATTAATGTATTTTTGAAATCATAATTAGTATTGATGAAGTCAAATTCGGCTTTAGTTACTTGTTCTGCCAGACTGTTGATGCCGTTGTCGAATTCGTGATTTCCGAAGGTTGCCGCATCGTATTTCAACATATTCATAACTTTGATTTCCAGTTCGCCACCATAATAATTAAAGTAAGGCGTTCCCTGAAACAAATCGCCGGCATCAAAGATCAGCGTATGCGGATTTTCAGCTTTGATCTTTTCAAAAATGGTAGCTCGTCTTGCAGCGCCTCCCTGATGGGCAAATTTTGGATCGGTAGCCGGAAAAGCATCCAAATGGCTGTGCGTATCGTTGGTATGTAAAATCGTGATGCGTTTGGTTTTACCAGAAGTAAAACTGCTGAGTCCGATTCCTCCTAATGTCAATAAGCTTGTGGCAGCTGAGGTTTTTACAATAAAATCACGTCTTTTCATTATTCAAAAAGTATTCTTGGTTGGGTAGAAGGTTTTAACGTATCGGTTTTAGAAAAATAAGCGATAAACATATTGCGTAATTTGTAATCTAAAGGATAAGACTCGTCAGCTTTTAGAAAAAAATCCATTCGATCGCCGCCTTTTGCTAAATAATCGTTGGTAATAACGTAATAGGTTTGCTCTTTGTCAATAGAATTTCCACGTATTTTAATGTCTTTCACAGTAAAATTTTCTTTATCAGCAATAATTTCAATATTGCTCAACGGATGTGACGTTTTATTTTTCATAATAAAATCAGCCATTTCATACAGTATGTTTCCTTTTAATCCCAAAACGATTGCATCGTTTTCAAAAGGCATAATTTCATAAGCTGTTCGGGCAGTGATGACACCTTGAGCAATATTGGCACGAATACCACCATAGTTAAGCATACAAAAATCGATTTGCTTACCGGTTCTTTTTTCAAAGACCGGATTTCCAATTTCCATTACTACATCCGCAAAAAAATTGGTCATGGGATTTTGCCATTTCGCACTGTTTTTGTCCAAATTTTGTGGATTGTAAGTTAAAACTTTTGATAAATCGGCATTGATATGTTCACGGTACGGTTTTAAAAAAGCATCGATCCGATGATGTTCCTGAACTGTTTCATTGATTTCAATATAGTGTGTTCTGACTTCTGTATTAGCAAATTGAGGACTACGGCAACCGATGAGTAATAGCAAAAGGCCGCTTGCGAGAATGCCGGAAGTGAATACTTTTTTAAACATAAAGCTTTTCATTTATTTTTTACCGAAAATTAGCTAACTTTGTCCGGATTACAAAACAACGAGGATTAATTTAAGATTAAGTTTCAGGACTAAAATATGAAAAAATTTGTAGGAACAGGAGTGGCACTCGTTACACCTTTTAAAAAGGATTTAAGTGTTGATGCAGAAGCGTTAACACGTATTGTGGAACACAATATTTCGGGAGGTGTAGAATATCTGGTGGTTTTAGGAACCACGGCAGAAACGGCTACATTGACCAAAGATGAGCAGGAAGTTGTAAAACAAACAATCATCACAGCAAATAAAGGCAGATTGCCGTTGGTTTTGGGAGTGGGCGGAAACAATACTGCGGACGTTGTAAATCAATTAAACGAAGAAAATCTAAAAGGATTTGACGCTGTCTTATCTGTTTCTCCTTATTATAATAAACCTACTCAGGAAGGAATTTATCAGCACTTTAAAATGATTGCAGAAAAATCTCCGCTTCCGGTAATTATTTACAATGTTCCGGGAAGAACCTCAAGCAATATGCAGCCCGGTACGGTAATTCGTCTGGCAAATGATTTCAAAAACATTATTGGAATAAAAGAAGCAGCAGGCGATATGGTTCAGGCAATGGAATTGATTCGTAACAAACCCGAAGGTTTTCTAATCATTTCGGGCGATGATATTATTACATTACCGATGGTTCTGGCAGGTGGAGCAGGAGTGATTTCTGTTATCGGCGAGGCTTTTCCTAAAGAGTTTTCAGAAATGGTGCGTTTGGGATTGGATCGAAAAGTGGACGAAGCTTATAAGATTCATTATAAATTGACCGATGCGATCAATATGATTTTCGAACAAGGAAATCCGGGCGGTATCAAAGAAGTGTTTAAGCATCTTGGTTTGTGCGAAAATTATTTGAGATTACCTTTGGTAAATGTTAACGATGACTTATCAAACAGATTGGCTTCTTTCGTAAAAAATTTCTAACTTTGTTTTAAATACAAAAGAAAAAAATATGCTATCACAAGAATTACAGGCTGCTTTAAACAAGCAGGTGAAAATAGAAGGCGATTCTTCGCAAATTTATCTGGCAATGGCATCCTGGGCAGAGAATCAAGGATTTGAAGGAATTGCAACCTTTATGTATGCACAATCCGACGAAGAACGTATGCACATGCTGAAATTGATAAAATATATTAATCAAAGAGGAGGAGAAGCCTTGATTCCGGATGTAGATCAACCGAAGTTGGATCATACATCGTTCAAAACATTGTTTAATCAATTGTTTGAGCACGAGGTTTTTGTGTCAAAAAGTATCAATGAATTGGTGCATATTTCATTGCAGGAACGTGACTATGCAACACACAATTTCCTACAATGGTATGTAGCAGAACAGATAGAAGAAGAAGCAACAGCCCGCACCATTTTAGACAAAATCAATCTGATTGGCGACGATAAAGGCGGATTGTATCTGTTTGACAACGATATTAAAAGCTTTCCGCAACAACAGGCAAATCAAAATATTTAATTTAACGAATCGTTAAGTAGAAATGTCGTGAAAGATGTCTTATTTTAGGGCATCTTTTTTAATTCAAAAAGATATTGTAGTATAACGAGATAAGTATTAACTTTGCATTTGCTATTAAATCTATCAAAGGTTTAGAAAAACAGAACTATTTCTATGAAACATATTTTGTATGTATTGGTTAGCGTGGGATTATTGACGGCTTGTTCGCCGCTTCAAAAAGCGTTGAAAATAGACGACAGTGCCTATAAAAACGAGGTTGCCGATCAACTCTACGAAAAGGGAAAATACAAACAAGCCATTCGTTTGTATGAACAAATCGAACGCAAAGAAGGTTGGGCCCCCAATTATCAGTCAATGTTTTACCGATACAGTAAGGCTTATTACAATTCACGGAAATGGGAAGTAGCCGGGCCAATGTTTCAAAAGTTCAATATGCTGTATTTAAGCAGCCCGAACCGTGAAGAAACCATGTTTTTGGAAGCGATGTCGGCTTATGAAATGTCTGAAACATTTACTTTGGATCAGCATATTACGTATGAAGCTATTCGCAAATTTGAAACATTTATTACAGCTTATCCGGAGGCTGAATCTACAACAGATGCCAATAAATACTTGCGAGAGCTTAAAGAAAGATTAGAACTCAAAGCTTATGAATCGGCAAAGTTATATAATAAAATAGGGGAATACACACGGGATTACAATGCTGCTATTGTGGCATTGGATAACTTTTTGCTGGATTATCCCGGTACAGTTTACAAATCAGATGCTTTGTATTTCAAATTTGACTCAGCGTACAAACTGGCAATAAACAGTGTGTATGGAAAAATGGAAGACCGTATCAAAAATGCATTGGATTTATATAATGATCTGATCGCTTTTGATCCGGATACAGAACACAAAAGTGAAGCCGACCGAATGGTGGAACGATTAAATAAAGAATTACAACAATTTGCAACAAAATAAGGAAATGGATTTAAAAAAAACACAGGCTGCAACAAACACAGTAACTTACAATCGCGCAGAAATTGAAGCTCCAACAGGAAACATCTACGAAGCGATTACGATTATTGCCAAAAGAGCCAATCAGATCAATACAGAAATTAAAAAAGAATTGATCAACAAGTTGGATGAGTTTGCAACATACAACGATAGTCTGGAAGAAGTATTTGAAAACAAAGAACAAATCGAGGTATCAAAATACTACGAGAGATTACCAAAACCCCACGCTTTGGCTGTAGAAGAGTGGCAAAATGGTGAAATAATTTACAAAAAATAAAAACTATAATAATGTCGGTACTAAGCGGTAAGAAAATTATTCTGGCAATTTCAGGGGGTATCGCCGCTTATAAAACGGCAGTTTTAGTACGATTATTAATAAAAGCAGGTGTGCAGGTTCAAGTAATCATGACACCTGCTTCTTGTGTTTTTATTACTCCGCTTACTTTAGCAACCTTGTCTAAACGTCCGGTTTATACTCAGTTTGAAAAAGATTTTGGCGAATGGACCAATCATGTGGAATTAGGTTTGTGGGCAGATGCAATGATTGTGGCACCGGCAACAGCAAACACGCTGTCTAAAATGGCAAATGGTCTTTGCGACAATTTGCTTTTAGCGACTTATCTTTCGGCAAAATGTCCGGTTTTCTTTGCACCAGCTATGGATCTGGATATGTTTGCCCATCCGTCAACAACTAAAAATATTGAACTACTCAAAAGTTACGGAAACATTGAAATTGCTTCCGAATACGGAGAATTAGCTTCAGGACTCATTGGTCAGGGACGAATGGCTGAACCCGAACATATCGTTTTGCAATTGGAAACATATTTTTCTAAACAAAGTGAACTGAAAGGTAAAAAAGTTTTGGTAACAGCCGGTCCTACTTATGAACCTATTGATCCTGTTCGGTTTATAGGAAATCATTCTACCGGAAAAATGGGTTTTGATATTGCCGGTGAAGCTGCAAGAAGAGGTGCACAAGTCTATTTGGTTACAGGACCTACTTCGCTGAGGGCAACACATTCAAACATAAAAACGATTCGTGTAACTTCCGCTTTGGATATGCACAAAGCATGTCACGATTTGTTTAAAGAAACAGATATTGTTGTTGGTGCAGCTGCGGTTGCAGACTATCGCCCCAAAGAAGTTGCAACACAAAAAATAAAGAAAAACGATGAGGAACTAACCATCGTTTTAGAGAAAAATCCGGATATTCTTGCTTCACTTGGAGCCGAAAAAACAAATCAGTTTTTGGTAGGTTTTGCTTTGGAAACCCAAAATGAAATAGAATATGCAAAATCTAAATTAAAAAAGAAGAATTTAGATTTAATTGTATTAAATTCGTTGAACGACGAAGGAGCCGGTTTTGGAAAACCGACCAATAAGGTTACTTTTATCGACAAAAATATGCGCGTTTTTCCTCAGGAATTAAAGTCAAAGGAAGCCGTTGCCAAAGATATTGTAGATCAAATTGTGAAGTATTATGTGGAATAGATGTATTGTTTTAATCGTGTTTTTTATGGGAATTACAGGTATTGCTCAAGAGCTCAATGCCACGGTAACCGTTAATTCTGAACGAATTCAGCAAACTAATAAGCAGATTTTTACCACGCTTCAGAATTCAATGCGCGATTTTCTTAACAACAATAAATTTACTTCGATCAACGTGAGAAGAAGTGAGCAAATTGATTGTACTGTTTTGTTGGTTGTAGAAGAATATGATCCAAATACCAATGCTTTCAAAGGTGTACTTCAGGTGCAATCATCACGACCGGTTTTTAATTCCGGTTATTCAAGTCCGGTTTTTGCTTACAGAGACAATCATATTAGTTTCAATTATATAGAATTTGAACCGTTGACTTATTCAGAAAACTCAATCGGTTCTAATTTGACAGGATTGTTGAGTTTTTATGCTCATTTGATGATAGGTCTGGATGCCGACACTTTTTCTCTAAACGGAGGAACAGGCAATTATCAAAAAGCGTCGCAAGTGGTTTCTATGATGCAAGGTACAGGAGATAAAGGATGGACTATGGGCGAAGCAAACAATCGCTATGCGCTTGCCAACGATCTTTTGTCAACGATGTATTCGTCTTATCGTCAGGCATTGTATGATTATCATATCAAAGGATTGGATCTGATGACATCTGATCCCGATCAGGCAAAAAAGGGAATGGCTGATGCAATTAATACTTTGGCAAACGTTCATAAGACACGTCCGAATGCTTTGGCAACACGTATTTTCTTTGATGCTAAATCCGATGAAGTGGTACAGGTATTCAGCGCAGGACCCAATTACGACAATGCTCAATTGATTGAAACACTTACACGGATCAATCCGCTGAACGGATCAAAGTGGAACCGAATGTAAATTCATTTTTAAATGCTGACCAACTTAACCATTAAGAATTACGCTTTAATAGCGCATGCGTCTATTGATTTTACTGACAATTTAACCATTATTACAGGAGAAACAGGTGCAGGTAAATCTATTTTACTTGATGCACTTGGATTGGTTTTGGGAAAACGTGCCGATTTGAATGCATTGCGCAATAAGGAAGAAAAATGCGTAATTGAAGCACACTTTATTATTACTACTTATCAAATGCAATCGCTTTTTAGTGGATTGGATTTGGATTATGAACCGGAAACCATTATTCGGAGAGAAATCTTACCTTCAGGGAAATCGCGGGCGTTTGTAAACGATGTTCCTACTACTTTGCAAAATCTGCAACAGTTGGGCAATGCCTTGATTGATATTCATACACAACATCAAACCCAGGATTTATTTAATGAGTCATATCAGCTGAATCTGATTGATGTTTATGCTGACAATACCCTACTTTTAGGTGAATATCGTGAAAAATTAAATGCTTTTAAAAAATTGCAACAACGACTTTCTGCACTGAAAGAAGCGCAATCGCAAGCTGTAAAAGAACAAGATTATAATGCTTTTTTATTAGATGAACTAACGAATGCCAACTTAAAACCAGGAGAACAGGAAGAATTGGAAAGTCAATATGAGGTATTGGCGAACGTAGAGAAAGTAGGAGGTTTTTTAGAGCAAAGCTATGCCATTTTGAGCAATGACGAATTTGGCGTGAACAAACAGTTGTATGAAGTAAAATCACAATTACAAAAGTTGGTTCAGATAAGTTCAAAATATGAGGGTTTGTCTCAACGATTAGAAAGCAGTTTTATTGAACTGGAAGATGTTGCCGACGAATTGCAAAATGAAATTCAGCAGTTGGTCGTGGATCCACAACAATTGGAATTAATCAATCAAAAATTACAATTGATTTATCAGTTGCAGAAAAAACATAATGTATCTTCGATAGACGAATTACTTCAGATTCAAAACGAACTGTCAGAGAAAGTTTCAGCATCTGAAAACAGAGAAGAAGAAATTGTTTCTGTTGAAAAGCACTTGCTTGAAGCCACGGAAAAGCTAAATCAGATTGCGTTAAAGCTTCACGAAAAAAGAACAGCAGTTTTGAGTCCTTTGAGTAATGAAATAGCTGCCTTAATCAAACCTTTGGGAATGCCCAACGCACATTTTGATATTGAATTACAACCAAGAGATACTTTTTTAAACAACGGAAAAGACGAAGTAAGTTGGTTGTTTTCAGCCAACAAAGGAATGCAATCCGGATTGTTGAAAAAAACTGCTTCGGGTGGGGAATTATCGCGAATTATGCTGGCTGTAAAATCAATTTTAGCAGCGAAAAGTAATCTGCCAACGATTATTTTTGATGAGATTGACACAGGAGTTTCAGGTGATGTTGCAGACAAAATGGGAAGCATTATGAAAGAAATGGGCAATTATATGCAGATTTTTGCTATTACCCATTTGCCGCAGGTTGCTTCAAAAGGAAACCAACATTTTAAAGTAACCAAATACGACAACGACCAAATAACGGTTTCGGAAATTAAACTTCTGGACAAAGAAGAACGCATACAAGAAATTGCACAAATGCTTTCAGGCAATACGATAACAGATGCTGCTTTGCAACACGCCAGGCAATTGTTGGATTGATTTAAGCAAAAGCACAATCTCCGTCGCCATATTGAAATCTTAAATCTTTAATCTCCGATAAATCGAAAGATTTTGAGATAATGGAGTGTTTTA
>DATGMY010000149.1:0-4241 GCA_035307005.1 Flavobacterium sp.
AAACGAACAAAACATCTATTGGCTCAAAGAAACCATCAACGAACACCTGCTGCAGAATTTTTATCAAAATGAAACCATTGTTCAGGCATTACCCTTCGCTGAACAAGAAGTGGTTGCTCATAAAAAATCTCCGTTTTCTGCAGCTATGGAGTTGTTGGATATTTATAAGGGTTTATTGGAAAAGTAAATTTTGTATTGAAAAATCTGTGCTATCAAGACATCTTAACCACAATTTTATCAATTAAATATAGTTTTTGATCAATAAAAAACCGTTGCTACAAATTAACAACGGTTTTGTTTTTATTATTCCCACTCGATTGTTGCAGGTGGTTTCGAACTGATATCGTAAGCTACACGATTGATTCCTCGCACTTCATTGATGATTCTGTTTGAAACCAATTCTAAAAATTCATAAGGCAGTTTAGACCATGTTGCCGTCATAAAGTCAATGGTATTTGCCGAACGAACCACAGCTGTATATTCATACGTACGCTCATCGCCCATTACTCCTACTGATTTTACCGGCAATAATACCACAAATGCTTGGGAAACTTCATCGTATAAATTATGTTTGTAAAGTTCTTCAATAAAAATATCGTCGGCTTCCTGTAAGATTCTTACTTTTTCGGCATCTACTTCGCCCAGTACACGAATTCCCAATCCGGGTCCCGGGAATGGATGACGGTACACCAATTCACGTGGAATTCCCAGCTCTACTCCTACTTTGCGCACTTCATCTTTAAATAATTCTCTCAGAGGCTCAAGCAATTCTAATTTCATGTTTTCGGGCAGTCCCCCTACATTGTGGTGTGATTTAATCGTAGCCGATGGTCCTTTGACCGATTGCGATTCGATCACATCCGGATAAATAGTTCCCTGAGCAAGGAAAGAAGCGTCTCCAAATTTTTTGGATTCTTCGTCAAAAACAGCAATGAAATCACGTCCGATAGATTTGCGTTTTGCCTCCGGTTCATCAATTCCCTTTAAATTAGAAAGAAAACGTTCGGAAGCATCCACCATCTTGATGTTCATGTGAAAATGCTTTCCGTAATTTTCCATTACTTTTTTACCTTCGTTTTTGCGCAATAAGCCTGTGTCAACAAAAATACAAGTCAGCTGATCTCCAATGGCACGATGAATCAACACTGCGGCGACTGAAGAATCTACCCCTCCTGAAAGTCCTAAGATTACTTTTTTATCGCCAACTACCGTACGGATACGCTCGATTTCTGTAGCAATAAAATCTTTCAGAACCCAGTTTTTTTCTGCTTTACAGATGTTAAACACAAAATTTTCCAATATTTTTGAACCGAATTCGGTATGCGTTACTTCCGGATGGAATTGTACAGCATACACATTGCGGCTTTCATCTGCCAAAGCAGCAATATCTATGGTCGATTTACCAATAACCTGAAATCCTTCGGGAGCTTTAACTACTTCATCAAAATGACTCATCCAAACAGTAGATTTATCAGGAAGCCCATTAAACAAATCGTTTGTAGTCAGAGTAGTTAATTCCGATTTGCCATATTCGCCTTTCACACCTTTCTTTACTTCGCCGCCCAACAAATGTGAGATCAACTGCATTCCATAGCAGATACCTAAAACCGGAACGTTTAAATCAAATAATTCCTTTTCTACCAAAGCTGCTTCGTCTCCAAAAACGGATGAAGGTCCGCCTGATAAAATAATTCCTTTGGGATTGTGTTTTTTGATTTCTTCTACCGGAGTATGGTAAGGGACAATTTCTGCATAAACGCCAAATTCCCTGATTCTGCGTGCAATCAATTGATTGTATTGAGAGCCAAAATCCAAAATGATAATTCCTTGAGTCATTGTGTAATTTACTTTGTGTAAAATGTATTATTTTATTAATCACCTGTCTAATAACGATCTAAATAGAAATTTACTTCTTACAGATAAAATTTGCAATGTACTTTCAATTTTTATCTTCCTAATTAGCTTTGTTAGATCGAAATTTATTTTGCAAAAATAGTTATAAATAAATGAATCTGAATGTTTGATTGAATTTTTTATGTGTGTTCCAGTTTCAAGAACTCCGATTTAGGATTTACTTTCAAAAACTCAACGAGGATTTCAGATACCGTTTTTAGTTTTTTATTATTCAATTAGCTTTGCTTTTGCTTTCTGATATTCATCTTCTGTAAGTAGTCCGGATTCTTTCAATTCATTAAGCTTTTTTATCTCGTCTGCCAAACTTATAGACGAATTGCTATTATTTGCATTTGAAGCGTTTGGATTTACATATCCATCGACAACGACCTCGCCATATTCCAAAGCAGAATCTAAATCTATTTGATACCTTTTCACTTCTCCAACACCTATAATTACAAATACTTTAAAGCCTGTTCTTCTTCTTCCTCGCTCGACAATATCGATTATTTTTGCTTTTAACCCATTGTATTTATTAGGTAATGCGTTTGCTTCCTGAACGCCCCAACTTGTTCCGCCTGTATTTGTTCCTCTGAACATGGAAGCTTCATTTACTTGTATAAATCTAAATGTTCCGTTCGAGTCAGAACCTCTCCCGAGTGTTATATCATCCCTAATGTATATTATTCCTCCATTGTTTATTTTTAAACTTTTTCCCTCGAAAATATGACCTTGTTCGGTTTCGTATATTTCGCTGTTTCTTTATGAAAGTGCATTTAAACTAACCGTAAATGCTAATAATAGTAGTAATTTCTTCATTTTGATTTTGTTTTTAAAATTTATAGGATAAACCTAATTGTAAGTTGTTGTATTTTGATTTTGCAACAGATTCAGTTTCTGAATCATAAATATTTCCTAAACCAAAGTTATATCTAACGTCTATAAAAAAATCATTCCAGATGTTATACGATGTACCAATATGTAGGCTATAGCTTGTATTATCATAAAATTCAAATTTTTGATTTAAAAAATCATTGTGAGGTAATGTATGGTCTATTTCGCTTTTATATACGTGTTCTGATTTTATATGATAGTTTAAAGATGTGCCTAACCCTAATTTTAATTTATCAAAAACACAATAATTAAAAGTCAAAGGCACTTGTATTGATTGAAATTTACTTTTTCCCGGAAAATTACTATTGCCTGTGTTTGAAAGTGAGCTATATAGCAGATCTGCGTCTAAACTAAAATTTTCATTTAGACTATATTCATAATTTACTCCGATATAAAAACCAATAGTATTACTACCCAGAACATCCACTGCTCTCTCTTCGTAAATATGTTTGTTTTCAAAATCAGGTATATTAACACCTGATTTCACTTTAAAATCTTGTGAATATCCGTTAATCGTAGATAATAATATTAATACAAATAATGTATTCTTCATAATTTAAAATTTATACGATAAACCTAATTGTAAGTTATTAAGATACATATTCTGATTAAGAGAAGTGTCCGCAATATTATTTAAACCGTAAATATATCTTACATCAAAATGAAAGTTATTCCAGAAATTATAAGAAGCTCCTAAAAAAACATCGTAAGAATTTTTATAATCATCCGTAGTGTCAAATTTAAGTTCAAATCCCGAAACAACCGGGTCAAAACCTGGACCCCAATCAGAAGCTTCTAAAATAGTGGTTGATTTTAATAAATAACTAAATTGGAATCCGGCGGTTACTTTTAATTTTTCAATGATTTTATAATTAAATCCGATAGGTAAGGACAGATAGTCGTGATTATGTGTTGTGTATCCATTCACATAGGTAGTTGGGTTATAAATTAATTCCGGTTGTATGCTGATTTTTTCGTTAAAATGATATTCAATAAAACCGCCCGCATAATACTTAACTGAATTTTCTATATCATATTTTGCAAGATTAAAACTTACCCCTGATTTTGCCCCAAAATAAATATTTTGACTAAATCCATTAAAAGAAGTAAGAGCGATGATTGTAAGTAGTATTTTCTTCATAATAAAAGTTTTTATATTTCAAATGCAGTTGCATTTATTAGTTGAATGTAAGAATTTTTATTTGTGTGCAAAAATGAAACCATTTTTTTGAAACAGAAAAATAAAAATTATTATCTTTAAACAAAAAATGATGGATCAAAAACATGTAAAAATCTTTTCGGGTAGTGCAATCATGGCAATGGCTGTAAAAAACGCACTGGAAAATAACAACATTCCGTATATAGAACGCAACGACATCAACTCGGCAATTACTGCCGGTTTTGGTTCGGCTGACAAAGCGGTGCACATCTTTGTTCTGGAAGACGATGAAGAA
>DATGMY010000150.1:0-10720 GCA_035307005.1 Flavobacterium sp.
CAAAAATAGAGATCAAAAACATAAAAAATTGATACAATCTTATAGATCCAACAAAACAGATTCTATTTTGCAAATGGATTTAGAATTGTTTATTTGAAAACGACAAGCTTTTCTCCTTTGACAGACATTTTATTAACCAGACGAGTTTATAACGTTACTTACACAGATTGTAATTAGATGATTCTTAATAATTATAAAATATCATTATAGTGCCTAATGCTGTTGTGTTAATACCTAATCCCCCTTCTTATATTGCACCAAAAAAGTCGTCCCTTTTCCTATCTCGGATTTTAAAACTTTGATGGTTCCTTTATGGTATTTTTCCACAATACGCTGAGTCAACGACAAACCTAATCCCCATCCTCGTTTTTTGGTTGAAAACCCGGGTTCAAAAACTTTTCGAAATTGATTTTTAGGAATACCTTTTCCTGTGTCGGTCACTAAGATTTGAATAGAGTTTTCATTGTTTTTAAGTTCTACTCTTACTTTTCCCTTTCCCTTTATGGCGTCGATGGCATTTTTTATCAGGTTTTCAATCGTCCAGCTGTGTAATACCGGATTGATGAGCAGATTCACTATATCTGCATTGGTTTCAAATTCAAAGTCAATTTGCTTTGAACTTCTGGATTTTAAATATTCAAATGATTTTCTGGTTTCTTCCACTACGTTGAGTATTTCCAGATTTGGCGCTGAACCTATTTTTGAAAAACGGTCGGCAATCGTCTGAAGTCGATCCACATCTTTCTGAACTTCATCTACAATATTTCCATCTACATGATCCAGTTTCATCAATTCAATCCACCCCATCAAAGACGAAAGCGGCGTTCCGATCTGATGTGCTGTTTCTTTCGCCATTCCCGCCCAAAGTTTGTTTTCTGAAGACATTCGGCTGGTTCTGAAATAACTGTACACCAACAAACCAAACAAACCTAAAATTGCAATCAATGCTAAAGGATAATATTTAAGTTTAGTAACCAAAGACGAATTTCCATAATAAACATACTGAGTTTCGCCGAGAACATCTACTTCAATAGGTAAATTTTGACTTTTAAGATCTTTTAAAATTTTATGCTGAAATTTAAGATCCGTTTCAGCTTCCCCCGGAAGATTATAATGACTGATAATACTGTCGGTATGCGTAGTTAGTATCGCAGGAATTGTTTTGTTTCTGTCCATAATACTAAAAGGAAAATCCACATCAGCACCTGTAGGCAACTCATTGATAATATTATTTGCTTCTGCCCATATCTCCATTTTCACACGTTCTTCTTCCTTAAAAGTTTGAAAAAGCAAATAGGTATTCCAGAGAATCAATCCCAGAATAAAAAAGGAAAAAAATCCGATAAACCAACGAGTATAAATGTTTTTTGTAACAATAGACATAGTCTCAAACTTCTTTTTTGCCACACAATATACTGCTAAAAACGGAATTTTAAAGATTATATTTTATATTTCAAGGATTATTTAGAACCCTTTTTGCAGTTAGATTTTTTTTTGTAAGTTAGCAAAAAGCAAAATCTTATATGTTAAGTATTGATCCAAAAGAACTCACTCCCGTACAAACACAGGCTTATTTACAAGGCGCAATAGGTCCGCGACCCATTGCTTTTGCCAGCACAGTAGATGAAAATGGCAACGCCAATCTTTCGCCATTTAGTTTTTTTAACCTTTTCAGTTCCAATCCGCCGGTTTTGATTTTTTCTCCGGCTCGGCGTGTGAGAAACAACACGGTAAAACACACACTTTTGAATTGCGAAGCTACTAAAGAAGTGGTTGTCAATATTGCCAATTATGATATGGTGCAGCAACTTTCCTTGTCATCAACCGAATACGGCGATGGCGTGGATGAATTTATCAAATCAGGCTTTACCAAACTGGATTCCGATATGGTGAAACCGTTTCGTGTCGCCGAAAGTCCGGTACAATTAGAATGTAAAGTCAATAATATTATTGCTCTTGGTGATCAGGGTGGTGCAGGAAACCTCATCATTTGTGAAGTGGTAAAAATCCATATTTCCGAACATATTCTGGATGACAAAGGCGGCATCGACCAGCACAAAATTGATCTGATTGCACGAATGGGCGGCAATTGGTACACGCGCGCCACCCCCGGTATGTTTGAAGTTGAAAAACCGTTGACAACTTTAGGAATTGGTGTAGATGCAATACCCGAGGAAGCAAAAAAAAGTAGTATATTTGCAGGAAATGATTTAGGGATTTTGGGGAA
The DNA here is from genome assembly GCA_035307005.1 of Flavobacterium sp. Classification (GTDB taxonomy): domain Bacteria; phylum Bacteroidota; class Bacteroidia; order Flavobacteriales; family Flavobacteriaceae; genus Flavobacterium. The sequence continues at coordinate 2,228 of DATGMY010000150.1, forward strand.
TGTGGAAGTCCTTCCACAGCAGACAGAAACCGAAGATTTTTTGAGCAAAAACCCTGAAATAGAATATCTTAAAAAACAAAACAATAGAGAATTAATTTATAAAAAAGCCAAAGAATTCCTTGACCAAAACGATGTTTCGTCGGCTTGGAAAGCAATCTTGGCAGCAACAATGTAGCAAATGGAAATTTTAGGAAGAATCAAAATGATCGGACAAGTACAAGATGTAAGTCCGACGTTCAGAAAAAGAGAATTGGTGGTGACAACTGAGGAGCAATATCCGCAGCACCTCCTGATTGAATTTACACAAGACAAATGTGAACTTCTAAACCAGTTTCAGGTAGGTGAACCGGTACGCGTGGGAATCAACCTGCGCGGGAGAGAATGGGTAAACCCTCAGGGAGAGACCCGCTATTTCAACTCTATTCAAGGATGGCGTATCGATCGTCCGCAACCGCAACAAGGTTATGGCGCACCGCAACAAGGATACGGAATGCCTCAACAAGGCTATGGAACACCTCCTCCACAGCAGCAGGGTTTTAACCAACAACAAGGTTACGGACAACCCAATCCTTTTGACAATCAACAGGGAGGTGGAATGGCAAACAACAGCGGCTTTCCCCCTGCTCCGAATTTCGACCAGAACAACAATGATGATTTAGAAGAAGATCTTCCATTCTAAAGAATCCAAAATATTTCATTAATTTTGAATCCTGATGACAAAACATCAGGATTTTTTTATGTACAAACTTTCCGATCAACTTTATTTTCCTCCGGTAGAAACAGCACATCCTTCGGGAATCGTAGCTTTTGGTGGTGATCTATCTGCTGAACGATTGGTTTTGGCTTACCAAAGCGGTATTTTTCCTTGGTTTGAAGACGGTGAAGAAATCACGTGGTTTGCACCGGAACATCGTATGGTGTTGTTTTTAAACGAGCTGAAAATCAGCAAGTCGATGCGGAATGTTCTGAACAGAAATATCTTTAAAGTTACGTTCAACACGGCTTTTGAAGAAGTTATTGTCCAATGCCAGAAAACAAAACGCAAAGATCAGTTGGGCACCTGGATTACCGATGAAATGATGGATGCCTACACAAAACTTCATCAGTTAGGCTTTGCAAAATCGGTAGAAGTCTGGCATCACAATGAACTGGTCGGTGGATTGTACGGCATTGATCTGGGACATATCTTTTGCGGCGAAAGTATGTTTTCCAAAATATCTAATGCCTCAAAAGCAGGTTTTATTCATTTGGTACAAAAATTGAGAAATGAAAACTATCAGCTTCTCGACGCACAGGTTTATAACGAACACTTGGAATCATTGGGTTGCCGGGAGATTCCAAGAACGTTGTTTATGAAAATTCTAAAAAAAGAAACTCACGTTATTTATAAGGACTAACCTTTAGGCGAATAGCAAACACACGAAGTAATGTGATCGTTGACCATTCCTGTAGCCTGCATGTGTGCATAGATCACGGTAGAGCCCAAAAACTTAAATCCTCTTTTTTTCAGATCTTTTGCCAAAGCATCTGATATTTCGGTTGTTGCCGGTACTTCTTTAATGCTTTCAAATACATTGATTACCGGTTGATGATTAACAAAGCCCCAGATGTATTTAGAAAATGTTCCGAATTCCTGTTGAACTTCCATAAAACGCTGAGCGTTATTGACTGTTGCCAAAACCTTTAACCGATTTCTCACAATCCCTGAATCCTGCAACAATTCTTCAGTTTTTTCATCGGTATAAGCAGCGATTTTTTTATAATCAAAATCGTCAAAAGCCTTGCGGAAATTTTCGCGCTTTCTTAAAATAGTAATCCAGCTCAACCCTGCCTGAAATGATTCTAAAACTAAAAACTCAAAAATAGTTTCATCATCATAAACCGGTTTTCCCCATTCTTCATCGTGGTATTTGATGTACAATTCATCATTGTTAACCCAGTCACATCTTTTCATATTTTTAATTTATCTATAATTTATCCGAAGGAATCTTATAATGAGGATCTTCGTAAATATTTACTTTAATAATTGCCGAAGCATTTTCCAACAACCTTCGGCTGTCTTCACTCAAATGGGTTAAAATCACTTTTTTGTTTCGGTCGGCATACTTCTTAGTCAATCCATCCACAGCTTCAATACCACTCATATCGGCAATTCTACTTTCTTTAAACGAAATGATTATAGTTTCGGGATCGTTGACAAAATCAAACTTTTCATTAAAATTCGCCACCGAGCCAAAAAACAAAGGTCCGTAAATCTCATAATGTTTCACTCCGATTTCATCAATATATTTTCGTGCACGAATCCGTTTAGCACTTTCCCAGGCAAAAACCAATGCCGAAATAATGATTCCAACCAAAACAGCAACCGCCAGATTGTGAAAAACAATAGTGATCCCGGCAACCAAAAGAGCCACAAGTATATCGCTTTTGGGCATCTTGGTTATTTTACGAAAAAATCCCCAACTAAACGTAGTAATGGCAACCATCATCATAACCCCCATTAAAGCCGCCATTGGAATCTGTTCGATAACCGGTGCGGCGAACAAAATAATAATCAAAATAGCCAAAGCACTTACTATTGCAGAAATACGTTGTCTTGCACCTGCATTCAAATTCACGAAAGTTTGGGCAATCATCGCGCAACCACCCATACCTGTAAATAAACCATTGATAATATTTGCCACTCCCTGTGCCATCGATTCTTTATTGGCATTACCTCTTGTTTGTGTTACTTCATCAACCAAAGTTAATGTAAGTAAACTTTCCAGCAGACCTACTCCTGCCATAATCATTGCATAAGGCAAAATGATTTTTAAAGTTTCAAAAGTCAATGGAATTCCGGGAATATGGAAAGGCGGAAAAGTACCACTCACAGAAGCAATGTCCTGAACTATTTTTGTATCGATTTTGAAACCGTGAACAACAGCAAACACAATTACTATCGCAATTAATGTAGCGGGTAAAGATTTGGATATTTTAGGAATAAGGTAAACCAACAAAATAGTCAAAAGTACCAACCCCAGCATAATATAGAGTGTTTGCCCGTGCAACCATTCCATTCCGGAAACGGTTTTTGTCTGAAATTGCTCAAATTGTGACATAAAAATCACAACTGCTAACCCGTTTAAAAATCCGTACATCACAGGTTGAGGAACCAAACGCACAAATTTTCCTAATTTAAAAATCCCTACCAACAACTGAAATACGCCAGCCAGAAGAACCGCAGCAAAAAAATATTCAATTCCATAGACAGCAATCAAACCAATCATTACAATAACCGTTGCCCCGGCTCCTCCGGAAATCATTCCCGGACGACCTCCCAAAAAAGCAGTAACAATACCCATTAAAAAAGCACCATACAAACCCGTGAGCGGAGGCAATCCTGCTACAATAGCAAAAGACAACGATTCGGGAATCATTGTCATTGCAACCGTAAGTCCGGCTAAAATTTCGGTCTTATATAACTTAATCGTGTTCTGTATGTTCAAAACGGAAAATTTGTCCAAAGGTACAAAATTAAGGTAAATCAAAAAGAACGAGGCAAAAGCCGTTCCTATCTCCTCTTTTATTAAGCCTTCCGAACATCAAAGGAAATATTAAAGATTTATAGCCGCTCCCATCATCAGAATATTGATTTTTAATTAGGTGTATTTATTAAAGAAGATTTTCTAATTCTTTGAACGTTTCTTTAGTATTTTACATGATTAAAATGGATAGCGTAAAACGTTTCCTTTGCTTTTTAATGTTTCCTTAACGTAATATTCCGTAATTTTATGGAATCTAAAAATGACTTCATATAATGGAAAATATTTTATTGACTCCTTTTGATTTGGCACCGTTTTCAAAAATAAAAACAACGGATTATGAGCCGGCCTTTGAACATGCGATTGCCAATGCCAAGGACGAAATTCAACAAATTATTGATCAGACCGAAGCAACTGATTTTGAGAACACAATTGAAGCAATGGCTTTTTCAGGGATGCAATTAGATCGGATTTCCAACATTTTTTTCAACCTTAATTCGGCTGAAACGAATGATGAATTACAAAACATTGCACAAATTGTAGCTCCGAAACTTTCGGCATTTGCAAACGATATTTCGTTGAATCCCGATTTATTTGCCCGTGTAAAACAAGTATATGATACCGTTGATTTAGCTACATTGACCACCGAGCAAAGGACCTTATTAGACAAAACATATAAAGGCTTTGTGCGCAACGGAGCATTGCTGAATGAAGATGACAAAATAAAACTTCGTGAAATTGATGCGCAATTAGCGGTTTTGTCGTTGAAGTTCAACGAAAATGTACTGGCGGAAACCAATGCTTACAAACTGCATATTACAGACGAAAACGATTTGGACGGATTGCCCGAAGACGCCATAGAAGCAGCCAAAAATCTGGCAGCGCAGGAAGGTTTGGAGGGATATGTTTTTACCTTGGACTATCCAAGCTATCTCCCTTTCGTTACTTATGCTAAAAACCGGGAGCTTCGCAAAGAAATTGTGATTGCTAACGGGAAAAAAGGTTTTCAAGACAACAATAACAACAATGAGCAAATTGTATGGGATCTTGTAAAACTGCGCGATCAGCGTGCAAAACTACTTGGTTATAAAAACCATGCAGCCTTTGTTTTGGAAGAACGTATGGCTCAAAGCCCGGAAAAAGTAATAGAATTTTTGAATAATCTGTTGGAAAAAGCTAAACCGGCAGCCGAAAGAGAATTTGCCGAATTGACTGAATATGCTCAAAAGCAAGACAAAATCGAACGTCTGGAAAAATGGGATGCCAATTATTATTCCGAAAAGTTAAAACAAGAACGTTTTCAATTAGACGATGAGGTTTTAAAGCCTTATTTTAAATTGGAAAATGTTTTAAACGGAGTTTTTGAAGTAGCTAAACGCTTGTATGGGTTGCAGTTTAAAGAGGTATCTCATATCGATACATACCACGCTGATGTGCAAACATTTGAAGTTACCAATGAAGCTAATGAACTGATTGCTGTTTTTTACGCTGATTTTTTTCCGAGAAAAGGCAAACGAAACGGTGCCTGGATGACTTCTTTTAAATCGCAATGGATCAAAAATGGGATCAATCAGCGTCCACATATTTCTATTGTGTGCAATTTTACGCCACCTACACCTTCAAAACCTTCTTTACTGACCTTTAACGAAGTAACGACTTTGTTTCACGAATTTGGACATGCTCTGCACGGTATGCTTGCTAACACGACCTACCCGTCACTTTCAGGAACTTCTGTTTATTGGGATTTTGTGGAGCTGCCAAGTCAGATTTTGGAAAATTGGGTATATGAGCCGGAAGCATTAGCATTGTTTGCCAAACATTACCAGACCGGAGAAACTATTCCTCAGCAATACATAGACAAAATAAAAGAGAGTTCCAACTTTCTGGAAGGGTTAGCTACTGTGAGACAATTGAGTTTTGGATTATTAGATATGGGATGGCATACGCAACTTCCTGACGACTCTGTTACTTTAAAAGAATTTGAAAAACAACAATTTGACTCTACGAAAATCTATCCGGATGTGGAAGAAAATGTAATGAGTACTTCTTTTTCACATATTTTTGCCGGAGGCTATTCAGCGGGATATTATTCTTATAAATGGGCGGAAGTATTAGACGCAGATGCGTTTGATTATTTTACTCAAAACGGGATCTTCAACAAAGAAATTGCTTTTAAATTTAAAGATTATGTTTTGTCCCAAGGAGGAACAGACCATCCGATGACACTTTATAAAAAATTCCGCGGACAGGAACCTTCACCTGATGCGCTTTTAAAACGTGCCGGATTATTGGATTCTGTGAATTAATGGAGTTTATCAAATTAAGGAAATTTCTGTAGATAAGTTTTTATTGAGTTGTAAAATTTGAAATATTGGTAAGTAGAGGAGAAGAAGATTTTAAAGTTGGGAATAGTTTAATTTGGTAAAAGTTCTTTCAAAACAAATGGTTTCATTAAATAAAATGGATATATTTGCACTCTCAAAAGCAATAAACACGGGATGTAGCGCAGTCTGGTAGCGTACTAGCATGGGGTGCTAGGGGTCGCTGGTTCGAATCCAGTCATCCCGACAAATACGAAGGATATTTTTACGGGTAAAGACTTCTTTTAATAAAAATATTGTTGCTTTCTACCCACAAAACAAGCCCTGCAATTTTGCAGAGCTTTGCTTTTTTACTTACCACCACGGGTGGCTATTGTTGCTAACTTTGGAACACTACCCGTTACCTCCCAATTCTTTTAACTCTTTGTAGAAGTTTAAAAATTCAGTACTAAACATAATATTACTATATAGGGTTGTTTCTTTATAAAAAACCATACTACCTTCATTATTAAATCCCTGCACTCGGATATAGGGATAGTCTGTTACTAGAAGAAGCTCAGATTCAGTTGATAATTCGATTTGCGAATTTTTATCTATATAAAGTTCATTTATTTTTTTTATAAGCCTATATCTAATCTCGTTATATTTGATATAAGTTATATCCTTTTCATTAACAGTATTAACTATACTTAATTCAGAGTTAGATAAAAAAACTCTAAAAGAGTTGTTAGAGTACTCTCCAAAAAATAAACATAGTATTTCTACCTTATCTACATTAGCAGATAATGCTAAAGTGTCAGTTTCTGTCTTTAGCTTTTTAATGTTTGGAAACATTATTGTATCACTATTAAACACCGCTACATTTTGTATTACGGTATTACTATTTTCATTTTTATTTCTTACACAAGAAATTAATACGATTAAACCTAAAACTATCCTTATTATATTCATATTAACGACTATATCTACTATATGTATTAAATAAATTCATATAAAGAGGATCTACTGTTTTTCGACCTGTTTCGCGTTCAGTATAATCCCGCAACCTTTGCAAATTAAAGCCTTTATACGCATCCGTAGTCTTGTTCCAAAGAGCCTTTTAATAACATTTTTATAGGCTAATTTATGGGATTTCATATCCATATTTACCTGACCCATAAATGTTACCTTTTCCCAGCTCCCGCATGAATCCTTTCCTGTGACAGTACTTTTTTTATTTAAAATTGTTTTCTTTAAAAGCAACACATCTGAAACACTACCCAAACGTAACGCCTATAATCCAGTAACTTAATGTTTATCCTTTCTAAATCACTAAATGGGTATATTACCAATTTAACGGTCTAACTTTTATAATTCCTGCCTTTACTAAATCTTCTACAAATGTTTTTTCAGATATGATAATAATGTATGATTTATTATCAATGCTTTCAATGATTATTTTTTTTGTTTTATTGTCTATTGTATAAACAAAGTTGGAAAGCGGTCTTTCTCTCGAGTAAAATAGATTGATTGGTAAAGCAATGTAATTTTCTGAATTGGTTTTGATTTCTATTTTTTTAATGTTCTCATTTTCTATTTTATTTTTGATATTGTTATCAATAAATAAAAACACATCATTTTGTTCATTTATGTAAAAACTACTAAAAAAAGTGAACTTGGTAGTGTTCGTATAAAAAACGACTTCGTACTTGTCATTATCCTTTTCTTTACAGCCTACAATTAAAAACAATAGGAAAAGTACCAGATAACTATTTATCTTTCTTATAATATCTAACATCTTCCATTGTGAATTTAGTTCCTTCGACTTGATTATATAAATTAATTGCTTGTTGTAATGAGTAAACTTGGGGTTTAAAACTTCTTCCATCTTTGGATAAAACATATACAGTACCATTATTACTTGTTCCATAATAAGAAACTGTGTGTTGCCCTCCTATTGAAGCAATTCCTTTGTTAAACACCACTCCTTCAAAACTATCCACTTGTGTAAAGCCCGGAGTAGAATCAAAACTCATAGGATTAGGAAATTGACCATACTTAACTGCTTTTTTAGGTGTAATTTCTTCTCCGTGTGTTGCCGTTTGAGCACACTCATCGCAAATATAGTTATCTGTTGATAGACTTATGGATTTGTTAGAACCATTAAGTCTTTCAGTAGTAGTAACTCCGTTGGATTTTTCTATAGCTCTTGTTACATTGTTGTCAGGTTTTGCTTTTTGTCCTTCTTTAAATTCGTAGTCATTACCAATACTTTTACCATTGGTTTTAAAGCTCTTACCTACATTATCTACGGTTCTTCCTAAATATTCTGCTAATGTTCTTGTATTATCCCCTTTTTCAGCTATTAAGTTTCCTTCATTATCGGGTATCCATTCCGCACTCATACCCGTCGGGTCTATCATATTTACTGGGTTATTATTTACATACTGATAAGGCGTCATTGTTTCCTCCGCCAGCGGATCCACAGATATAAAGATAGAAATTCTCGGGTCGTAGTATCTTGCTCCATAATAATACATTTTTGTAAGTATAAATATAAAAAAACTCCCGCAAATTGCGAGAGTTTAAGTTATATTTTAATGATGTCCTCCATCTTTTTCACCTTCTCTTAGTGGTGTGGTCTGCGGAACGAAATCTTCCTCATAACC
>DATGMY010000151.1:0-2560 GCA_035307005.1 Flavobacterium sp.
TAAACCTGAAAACCTGCTTCTTCCAACTGGTATTTCAGAAAAGAATTGACACGGTATTCATTGAATTCGGTCTGAAAATCATAAACACTTTTTACCTGTACAATTTTCGTGTTTGTCAGACTTTGTGCTTGCGCATTTAAAGCAATAATGCTTAGAAATGCCATAAATAATATCTTTTTCATCTTAGAGTATGTTTATTAATTCGTTGAGTTGATGTATTTCGGTTACTTTTAAATCGGTCGTTTTTCTAAATTCATTAAACCAGATGACATTCATTCCCACACCAAGAGCCCCCGAAATATCCGCCGAAAGACTGTCACCGATCATCACGCTTTGTTCCGGACTGGTTTCTGCCAATTGTAATGCGTGTTTAAAAATATTGGGATGTGGTTTTTTCACTCCCGATTTTTCTGAATTGGTGATAGTCTTAAAATAATGATCCAGTTTTGAATTTTTCAGCTTTTGTTCCTGCACTTTTTCCGGACCATTGGTAATAATATGCAAACGATATTTCGTTTTTAAATAATCAAGCGCATCATAAGCCCCGTGAAATACGTGGTTATGACGGGTAAGATTGGTTATAAAATAATCTGCGATATGGTAAATATGGTCGTCACTGACGTTTAATTCCATTGCTTCGAAAGTATCTTTCAACCTTCCGTAACGCAAAAAATCGCGTGTAATTTCCTCCCGTGCAAATTTTTCCCAATAATGTTCGTTGATCGGTTTAAAATGCGTCATAAAATCCTCTACCCCTTCTAATTTTAAATCTGAAAAAACCGTATGAAAGGTCAACGCAGAATTTTTATCAAAATCATAAATCGTATGATCCAGATCAAAAAACAAATCGGTAATATGTTGTCTGGAAATTATCATTTTTGATGGGTAATCACAGCATCTTCAATATGATAAATCCAATCGTCTATATCATCCGCATTATAGCGAAACGTTCCTTCCATCGTTACATAAGTATCCGTTTTCAGTTTGGGTGTTGCTCCTTTAAACTTAATTCCCATAATGGTTTCCGGACCTGCATTTCCACAGAAAAAACACTGCGCAAAAACATTTTTACTCAAGGCATAACTTTTACTATCAATCGGAACAATAAAACCCGATGCTTTGATTTTTTTCCCTTGAAGTGCTTTTAAGGTACTGTTAATCATCGGATACATTACCTCGCCGTAATAAGGATTTTTCTGTTTCACAAAATCAATCTGTCCCAGCAGCTGCCAGGTTATTTCAGTTGGTTTCTGAAATTCGGTTCGTTCATTTTTTACGCCCAAATCTTTAGGACTAAAACTCATTAGAAAAACAGCTGTTCCCAAATAGATCGCTATAATTGATTTTTTAAGCATTTGCCAATGTTTTAGATATGTTTAATGAATATGCTTTTAACGCCGGAATGACCGCTGCCACAATACCAACTGCTACAGTTGCCACGAACAGCATTCCTTCTTCTTTCCACAAAAATTCAAAAGGATCAAATGCCATTTTAAATTCTTCCTGAGCAGAAACCGACAAAAAGTACAATCCTACTCTACCAAATATAATACCAAATATAAAGCCTATCACACACAAAAAGATACTTTCTAAAAGTACCAGCCACAACAACTGAAATTTTGAAGCTCCGCCTATGCGCAGTAAGGCAAATTCGTATTTACGTTCTTTCAAGGTATTGTACAATGCTACAAAGATACTGATTCCCGAGATCAGCATAATTCCGTAAGCAAGGTATTTTAAGGCTGAAATTCCCACACCAAACAACGAAAATAAACGGTTGATTTCCAACACAGGAGAGGCAGCCTGCATTTCGGTATTTTGTGGAACAATGCGCTGCCACGTCATTTTTGCCATATTGTTTCGTAATTTTAAAAGCACCGCTGTAATTTCTTTTCCTTCGTGTGGATGAACTGCTTCCTCATGATGATGAGGTTCTTCGGAATGATGATGTACTGCTGTTTCTTCGTGATGTCCGTGGTCATGATCGTGCATGTGCCAGACTGATTCAATAGTGCTTAAAATCAACTGATCGGTGACTTTGCCCGATGGAGCCAAAACACCAACTACTTTGTATGCGTGATGATCGTGTACTTCACCTTCTTCCGAATCGCCGTGTGTTCCAAAAAACGTATCCCCTATTTTCAATCCGATGTTCGATGCGATATTTGCCCCGATAACTACTTCAAAATCTTTAGAAAACGGCACACCTTCAGCTATTTTCAAATCGAAATGAGAAAGATAATTATCATTGGTTCCCACAATCTTGTAACCTAAATAATTATCGCCATAAGCCAACGGAACGGCACTTTCTACCATAGGATTATTCATCCAAAGTTCGGCTTCGGGATAAGAAATATTTCCCGGTGGCGCATCAATCTGATAGACTGAAGACAAAATCAATTGTAGCGGACTACCCTTAGCTCCCAAAACCAAATCAATATTGTCCATAGACGATGAAAATTTTTCTTCAAACTGTTTTTGAAGCAACATCAATATGGAAATGATTGACACCGAAGCAGTCAACAAAATAATACTCAAAAAAGTATTCAACGGTTTGAAC
>DATGMY010000152.1:0-2468 GCA_035307005.1 Flavobacterium sp.
TTTTCTACCGGATCTGAACCATCAAAAGAAGTTTCAAAAAAAGCATCATGCTTTTCGGCGGTAGTTCCTGTTAAAGGCTGAAACCAGTGGGTATAATGTGTAACACCTTTGTTCATTGCCCATTCTTTCATTCCCAGAGCAATGTATTCTGCCATTTTACGGTCAATTTTTGTACCACGATCTATTGCCGCCCGTACCGCTTTATATGCTTCGGGTGTCAGATGCTGGCGCATAGATTTATCATTAAATACATTGCTACCAAAAATTTCTGATTTTTTTCCGGATTCAGAAACAGAAACCGGTTTGCGACTACTTGCTGCTTTTAAAGCTTCAAAACGAAAGGATGCCATACGATTAAATTGTATTGATTTATGAAGCAAAAGTAAAAAAAATATTTTTACAAAACAAAAACACCCCTAAAATTTAGGGGGTGGTATTTAAAAAAACTATTTTATTTTTAACGGTCAAGCTTTTTTACAGGGGTATTCTCCAGTCCAAGCATTTTTATAGTTGCATTATAGTCGCTATAGTCTGCTTTTGCAAAACCTCCCGGAACGACCACTATTCTTAGCGTTTGATTTCTGACAAAAGCGTTGTATTCTGCATTAGATAATAGTTCAAAATCAAAATTAGTGCTTACATATACTTTTACATCATAACGGGTAAAATCATAATCGTAATAAATCTGATCCCCATCGTTATTTAAAGCATAAGTAATTGGTAACATTCTCCAGGCATTTCCTTCCCATCTATACATTATAACATTATCACTGTCATAAATTGGAGGTTGAAAATCCCAGGTAGCAGAATTAGTATATCTGTCTTCGGGTACATCAATATCGACGATTTTTTCAAAAACCTGAGACATTGATTCATAGTCATCATAATATTCTTCGATGGTACAGCTTTGCAATGTTGCAAATCCTGTAAATACTGCGGCAAGTAGAGCTATCTTTTTCATAATATATATTTTAAATGTTTGTAAATTGAATTTCTATAATTGACTCTATTCATGAACCGTGCCAAAAATGATTCAGGACTTTTTTATTTTCAAAACTACTCATTTTCAATAATAATTCCGTAAAAAAAATACCTGCAAGTTTCTTACAGGTACTTTTTAATTTATATGTTTTTAAACAGAAACTCCTAAATAGTTACTCGGAGTAATTTGTTTCAATTCGTTTTTAATACTGTCAGAAACATTCAAAGTGTCGATGAATGCGTGAATGGAAACCTGATTAATTACATCGTTTGTCCGGGTCAAATCTTTCAATGCTTCATAAGGATTTGGATACCCTTCGCGACGCAAAATGGTTTGAATGGCTTCTGCTACCACCGCCCAATTGTGTTCCAGATCTTCGGCAAATTTCGCTTCGTTCAGTAACAATTTGTTAAGTCCTTTCAACGTGGCTTCAAAAGCGATAATGGTATGTCCGAAAGGCACTCCTACATTGCGCAATACCGTACTGTCGGTCAAATCGCGTTGTAAACGAGAAAGTGGTAATTTGGCGGACAGATGTTCAAAAAGAGCGTTGGCAATTCCCAAATTTCCTTCCGAATTTTCAAAATCAATCGGGTTTACTTTGTGTGGCATTGCCGATGACCCCACTTCACCTGCTTTGATCTTTTGTTTGAAATATTCCATCGAAACATAGGTCCAAATATCACGATCTAAATCAATGAGAATAGTATTGATTCGTTTTAAAGCATCAAAAAAAGCAGCAAAATGATCATAATGTTCTATTTGCGTGGTAGGAAACGAGTGTTTTAGTCCTAATTTATTTTCTACGAAATTTTCGCCAAAAGCCCGCCAGTCATTTTGTGGATACGCAACTTTATGTGCATTGAAGTTTCCTGTGGCACCACCAAATTTTGCAGCAAAAGGAATGTTGTTCAACAAGCGCAACTGTTCTTCCAGACGCACCACAAAAACCATCATCTCTTTGCCCAAACGTGTAGGCGAAGCAGGTTGTCCGTGCGTTCTTGCCAGCATAGGAATATCTTTCCATTCGATGCTCAGCTCTTTCAGTTTATTGATAACCTGAATGAACGTCGGCATATAAACCTGTTCAAAAGCTTCTTTTGTGGATAATGGAATTGCTGTGTTGTTGATATCCTGAGAAGTCAGTCCAAAGTGGATGAATTCTTTATAATCGCTCAGATTTAACTGATCAAATTTATGTTTGATGAAATATTCGACCGCTTTTACATCGTGATTGGTTGTTTTTTCGGTGTTTTTAATCCACAAGGCATCTTCGGTAGTAAATTCCATATAAATCTTTCTCAATTCCGAAAAAAGATCCTTTGATACATTGGTCAACTGGGGTAAAGGCACTTCGCACAAAGCGATAAAATATTCTACCTCCACCAAAACACGGTATTTTATCAAAGCTTCTTCCGAGAAATAAGCTGCCAAAGAAGCGGTTTTTGATCTATAACGACCGTCGATAGGCGATATAGCATTTAAT
>DATGMY010000153.1:0-11531 GCA_035307005.1 Flavobacterium sp.
AGTAAAAGAACTTTTGGTGTACGATGAATTGACCTTGAGTGAAATTGCCTATAAAATGAATTACAGTTCTGTAGGGCATTTGAGCAATCAATTTAAAAAAATAACCGGACTGACTCCTACACATTTTAAGGAAATAAAAGCCTTAAAGGAAGAAGTAATAACCAAAAACGAGGAACTTTAGATTGTATTTAATCTAAAGTTTTTTGTTTAAAGCCTTTAAAAATTCAACCAACTGTTCCACGGCTCTTCCGCGGTGGCTTAATTTGTTTTTTTCTTCCAAGGTCATTTCGGCAAAAGTTCTTCCTGAATGTTCCGGTTCAAAAATGGGATCGTAGCCAAAACCATTGATTCCCTGTTTTTCTCTTCGGATTTCCCCTTCAACAATTCCCGTAAACAAATATTGTTGGTCGTTTATATTTAAGGCAATTACAGTTTTAAACTGTGCTTTTCGGTTGTTGGAATCTTTTAATTTTTCTAAAACTAAATCCATATTTTTCTCCGCATCTTTTTCTTCTCCGGCATATCGTGCAGAATATACACCGGGTTCGCCGTTCAACGCTTCAATTTCCAAACCGGTATCGTCGGCAAAACAAGGCAAACCGTATTTTTCGGTTACGTAATTCGCTTTAATAATGGCATTTTCTTCGATGGTTTTTCCGTTTTCTTCAATATCTTCGGTGCAACCGATTTCTTCTAAAGTGACAATTTGGATAAATTCCGGTACCTGATTTTGAATTTCCTGTACTTTGTTTTTATTGTTTGATGCAAATATGATTTTCATTTTTTAACTGATATAATTCCAAATATTATTTTTTTTCGCCAAAGTTTCAAAGGCAAATTTCAATGCTTGATGTTCGGGTTTTTCAAAGTTCAAATCTTGTTTTAATAATTCAATGGCTTTTATTCGTGCCAATTTTAAAATATCCTGATCCTTGACCAAATCGGCAATTTGTAAATTCAAAATGCCGCTTTGCTGTGTTCCCATAATATCGCCCGGACCACGTAATTTTAAATCGATTTCTGATATTTCAAAACCGTCGTTTGTCTTACACATTGCATCCATACGGATTTTAGTGTCGCTGCTGAGCTTGTTGCCGGTCATCAAAATACAATAACTTTGTTCTGCACCGCGACCTACACGACCTCGCAACTGATGCAACTGACTCAATCCGAAACGTTCGGCACTTTCGATAATCATTACCGACGCATTGGGAACATTCACACCAACTTCAATGACCGTAGTGGCAATCATAATATGGGTTTCGCCTTTTACAAAACGCTCCATTTCGGCATCTTTATCTTTCGGAGCCATTTGTCCGTGAACGATGCTTACGCGATATTCCGGCAACGGAAAATCACGGCTAATTGCTTCGTAACCTTCCATCAGGTTTTTATAATCCAGTTTTTCGCTTTCCTGAATCAGTGGATAAACGATATAAATCTGTCTGCCTTTAGCAATTTCCTGTTTGATGAAATGCCAAACCTGCAAACGTTTACTTTCAAAAAAATGTAAGGTTTGTATTGGTTTTCTGCCCGGTGGTAATTCATCGATAACTGAAACATCTAAATCACCGTATAGACTCATTGCTAAAGTTCTTGGTATTGGCGTTGCGGTCATCACCAAAACGTGGGGCGGCAATACGTTTTTTTTCCACATTTTAGAACGTTGTTCCACACCAAACCGATGCTGTTCATCAATGATGGATAATCCTAAATTTTTAAATTGCACCTTATCTTCCAATAAAGCGTGTGTTCCTATTAAAATATGAATGGTTCCATTGAGCAAGTCTTCGTGAATCTGATTGCGTTCTTTGGTTTTGGACGAACCTGTCAGTAAAGCTACATTCACACCGATTTTATCTGCCATTTCTTTGATTCCGATAAAATGCTGATTTGCCAGAATTTCCGTAGGAGCCATTAAACAAGCCTGAAAATCGTTGTCCAGTGCCAGAAGCATTGTCATAAAACCAACAATCGTTTTTCCGGCACCTACATCTCCTTGTAACAGTCGGTTCATCTGTGCTTCACGACCCATATCAATTCTGATTTCCTTTAAAACACGTTTTTGTGCATTGGTCAGGGGAAACGGTAAATATTCGTGATAAAATGTATTGAAATAATCACCTACCTGACGAAATGGAAAACCTTTTATCTTGTGTTTACGAACCACATTTTTAGAAAGCAACTGTAATTGAATGAAAAACAATTCTTCAAACTTCAATCGGAATTGCGCTCTGCTTAACAATTCGGTGCTTTTTGGAAAATGAATGTTGAAAAAAGCCTCGTTTTTGGGTAATAAACGCAATTCGTTAATCAGGTTTTCGGGAAATATTTCTTTAAACAAATGATGTGTTTCTATAAAAACCTGTTGCATCATTTTTGTGATGCTTCGGTTGGAAATATTTTTCTGAGTCAGTTTTTCACTCGACGGATAAACCGGCTGCAATGCAGATTGCAAACTTTTTTTGTGTTCTTCAACTGTTTCCATTTCAGGATGCGGCATTGAAAATATTCCGTTGAAATGATTTATTTTTCCAAAAATCACATACGGTTGGTTGATTTGCAGATTTTCCTGAATCCATTTATAGCCTTGAAACCAAATGAGTTCCATCTTATTGTAACCATCTGTAAATGTTGCCACCAATCTTTTTCCTCGCTTTTGTTCCACCGTTTTTATATGAACAATTTTTCCCGCAATTTGTATTTCGGACTGGAGGTTGGGTGTTAGTTCGGCAATTTTGTAATATTTGGTTCGGTCTAAATATTTGTACGGATAAAAATTAATTAAATCTTTATAAGTGAAGATTTGAAGCTCTTTTTTCAATACAGCAGCACGCTGAGGACCAACGCCTTTCAGATATTCAATCGGTGTATCTAAAATATTGTGCTGCATTTTTTTGTTTTTGCTAAGTTAAAAGTATTTACCGGAATTTGAAAATATAGAAATACTTTTGAAAATGTGGTAGTTCTTTTTATATTTACAAAAGGTTAACAATTTGAATAAATGAAAAAAATAGTATTTCTTTTTGGTCTTTTGGTTGTTTTAAATGCTTGTGGAAGTGACGATTCGTCAAAAGATCCGCAGCTTGTCAACATTAAGACCTTTGACAAGGCAAAAGTAGCTTTTGCAGAAGGTCAGTCGCAAAGTGCTGAAGGAACTTTTACGTTTCCGGCAGATATTGAGAAAATTAAAAGTGTGAAAATGTACGTGCAGGATTTCTGTCCTAATAAAGAATGTGACGAATGGGACCGGTATGCAAACATTTATGCCAAAGACAAAACTTCGGGCGAATGGTATGAAATCGGTCGGTTTATAACGCCCTATTGGGTTGGTTCAGAGAAGTTAGAGCGTGGATATGAATTTGATGTAACAGATTTTAAATCTTTATTGACAGGAGCCACAGAATTAAAAATTTATACCGAAACCTGGTTGGCAAAAGGTCGGACTTACAGTGTTGAGTTTGATTTCCAGTACGGAGAACCCGATTATAAATATTCGGCTGTGATTCCGGTTATACAATATAATAAATCTTCTATCGACGGTGTTCCTTATGGGGAATCTCACAGTTTTGATATGGACAGACAAATCAATATTCCTTCAGGAGCTGAATTGGCTTATTTCAGAACAATTATTTCCGGTTGGGGACACGCAATGCCCGGAAACTGTGCCGAATGGTGTTTCAGAACCCATCACATTCATATTAACGGAACATCAACTTTTGAACATAAATTAGAAGGAATCGGTTGTGCACAGAACCCTATTGACAATCAGGCTCCGGGAAACTGGCGACCTGATCGTGCCGGTTGGTGTCCGGGAATGACTGTTCCTGTTCGTTTTGACAATATTCAGAAGTCTTTGTTTGGTTCCAGTTTTAATTTTGAATACCAGTTTCAGGATTGGACAAATAATGGAAGTAATGGGAAGGCTTATTACGCTATTTCTACTTTTGTTGTTGTTAAAAGTAATGAACCAATTGAGAAAGCAACGATTACGAATTAAAAAATAACTTATTTAAACACAAAAAAGGTCGGAATTTCTTCCGACCTTTTTTGTGTTTATTGAGATTTGTTTAAATCGAATCAACAATTTCATTCAATGTTGCAGACGGACGCATAGCCGCAGATGTTAAAGAGCTATCAGGCTGATAGTAACCTTTAATATCCTGAGGTTTGTTTTGCGCACCAATTAACTCTTCATTGATTTTTGCTTCGTTCGTTTTCATTGCTTCGGCAATTGGAGCAAACTTGGCAGTCAATTCTGCGTCTTTGGTTTGGTTAGCTAAAGCTTCAGCCCAATACATTGCCAAGTAATAGTGCGAACCACGGTTATCGATGGTTCCTAATTTTCTTCCCGGAGATTTATCAGTGTCCAGGAATTTAGTATTTGCTTCGTCCAAAGCATCCGCTAAAACTTGTGCTTTTGTATTGTCTTGGGTTTGTGCCAGATGTTCTAAAGAAGCCTGAAGTGCTAAAAATTCTCCTAAGGAGTCCCAACGTAAATAACCTTCCTGAATGAATTGTTCGATGTGTTTCGGAGCAGATCCACCTGCACCGGTTTCGAATAATCCACCGCCGTTCATCAACGGAACGATAGATAACATTTTTGCAGATGTGCCCACTTCTAAAATCGGGAATAAATCCGTTAAATAATCACGCAATACGTTTCCGGTTACCGAAATGGTATCCAATCCTTCACGGATTCTGTCTAAAGAGAACTTTGTAGCTTCCACAGGATTCATGATCAAAAGGTCTAAACCATTAGTATCAAAATCTCCTAAATAAGTGTCTACTTTTTTGATGATTTCTCTGTCGTGTGCACGGTTTTCGTCCAACCAGAAAACGGCTGGAGTATTGGATAAGCGCGCACGGTTTACAGCTAATTTTACCCAATCTTTGATTGGTGCATCTTTTGTTTGACACATACGGAAAATATCTCCGTTTTCAACCGATTGTTCCATAAACACCTTTCCGTCAGCATCGGTTACACGGATGATACCGTCGGCTTCAGCCTGGAATGTTTTGTCATGCGAACCGTATTCTTCTGCTTTTTGAGCCATTAGACCTACATTTGGAACAGAGCCCATTGTTGTTGGGTCTAAAGCACCTTTTTCTTTACAATCTTCGATTGTTGCCTGGTAAACACCGGCGTAGCAACGATCGGGAATAATTGCAAAAGTATCTTGTTGTTTTCCTTCTTTATTCCACATTTGTCCGGAAGTACGAATCATTGCCGGCATAGAAGCATCAACGATTACGTCCGAAGGAACGTGTAAATTGGTAATTCCTTTGTCAGAATTTACCATGGCTAAATCAGGGCCGTTGGCAATAGCTGCATCAATAGCTGCTTTTACTTCCGCTTCCTGTGTATGACCAGCGATTTTAGCGTATAATTCTCCTAAACCATTGTTTGGATTGATACCTAATTCAGTAAATAAATCCGCGTATTTCGAGAAAACTTCTTCAAAATAAACCGAAACAATCGCTCCGAAAATGATAGGATCAGAAACTTTCATCATGGTGGCTTTTAAATGCGCCGACAACAATACGCCTGCTGCTTTTGCTTCTTCTTTGGTTTGTTTTACAAAAGCTTTCAAAGCAGCGATATTCATTACCGATGAATCGATGACTTCGCCCGCTTTTAAAGGAGCCAGGCTTTTTAATTCTTTTACAGCACCATCTTTTCCGACAAATTCGATTTTGAATTGTGTATCGTCTGCTACAGTAACCGATTTTTCAGTTCCGTAGAAATCTCCGTTAGCCATGTGAGCTACTTTTGTTTTAGAATCTGCTGACCATGCACCCATTGAGTGAGGATGTTTTTTCGCATAATTCTTAACTGGTTTTGGCGCACGACGATCTGAGTTTCCTTCGCGTAAAACCGGATTTACTGCCGAACCCAAAACTTTTGCATAAGCAGCTTTAATTTCTTTTTCCTCCTCTGTTTGCGGATCTGCCGGATAGTTTGGAACACCATATCCGTGTGCCTGCAATTCTGCAATTGTTTCGTTTAACTGAGGAATAGAAGCAGAAATATTAGGTAGTTTAATGATGTTTGCTTCCGGAGTTTTTGCCATTTCACCTAATTCAGCTAAGGCATCACTGATTTTTTGATCCTCTTTAAGAAATTGAGGAAAATTTGCTAATACACGTCCTGCTAAAGAGATGTCTCTTGTTTCTACTTCAACATTTGCTGCTGAGGTAAACGCTTGAACAATAGGTAAGAACGAATAAGTTGCCAACATAGGCGCCTCGTCTGTAAGAGTGTAGATAATCTTAGATTTTGACATTATTTATAAGATTTATTGAAATCATTGATTTGTTTGTACAAATATACGGCATATCGTTTTAATATTGAAGTCAAAAGCATTTCATTTGACAACAATTAGCAATTTATTAATCCGATGGTCTGCAAATACGGATTGCTGAAAAAATCCGCTAAAAAAAAGGAAAATTATTAATTCTAAAAATTGTATCCGATAAAGACCAGGTCAAGTTGGATGAGAGATGTGATCCCTACCAGTATCAAATCCCGTCAATTTTTACAAGCGATGTTTCGCAAATGCAAATCCGATTTTTGCCGAAAGGAAATTATAATTGTTCAGGTATTTTTCCCAATTGGGGTTGGTATTAGTATTAAGTTTACTTATACTGTATTTCAATCCAAAAATAAAATAAGCATTTGTATCTATTTTGTATTCAAAATCCAAACCAATTCCCAAAGCATCACTACTATAAGAGAGTTTTTTATCGTTGTATTTAGACCTGTATTGTGTTCCGTCATAAGAGAGGTAAGGTTCTAAAATAATATTTGGAGATACCGGTTGAAAAAAACTCAAATAAGGACCAAGAGTATAATAGTTAGTTCTGTCAAAATCACCGTAATATTGCGTGTTTTTTACGTTCATAGTGGACGCGTTTCCGTGAAGTCCCAAGGTAAATTGTTTGTAATGAAAAATCCCTAACCGGGCATAAATGACCGGTTTCGCTATTTTATGAGCATCGCCCATCATACTTTCATTGGGCATAAGATTGGATAAGCCAAGACCTACCTGAAAATCTTTTGCAAACCAAACGTTTTCTTCAGGTGTGTTTTGTGCAAATGTCGTGAAAGAGCAAAATAATGCGAATAGTAAACCAAACTTTTTCATAACTTACAAATTGAGTGTTCCAACGTTAATATAATGATTCACAGTGTTAAATTCTGAAATAAATCCAAAGTCCTTTCGGTCGTTATTTTTAATAACCCTGATAAAATAGACCGTGGTACTGGTGTTTTTGGGAAAACTAAGACTCACTGTTCCGTTGGCATCTGTTGTTACCGATGAAATCGGCGCAGTATAATTATAGGTATAATTTTCATATTCATAAGGATTAAGCTCTGAGATAATTCCGCTTTTTGGAGCAGCCGGACTGGGCCAAACTTCAACTTTTGCATAGGGTAGTGGCTGACCATCGGAGATGACACGTCCTTCTAAAACGGTGCGTTCGCCGCCGTCGTAATAATCAGTACAACCAATCAGACTAACAGCTCCCAAAAGAAATAAACCTGCTTTTTTCATATTTTTATCTTTTTAATTCAATACGCATTGCAAAACAAATAATGTTGTTGCGTTTAACGTAAAAGTAAATATAATCATTTTCCTGATATTTGCAAATAGCTACTTCATCTTGATAATGTACTTCTTTGATGTAATTCAGGTCGATGTTTTGCAGTTTGTTTTCCTCTAACCATTCTTTAGGGAGCGTATCCAGACACCATTCCATATATTTGACGTTATTTACGTGCCCTACAATGTCTAAATCGGAAAAGAATATGGTTTTGGTATCTATTTTTTGAGCCGGCTTTGTGAGGTCAATTCTGCCTGCAGGAATTTTTGTTGCTTTTCGTTCGGGAAATTGTTCTAAATCATCGTAGGCAATTGCCAAAGGTTCCGGACGGCGTTTTTCTGTGTTGAGTACCACCCACAAACTGCTTGCTCTGGCAACGGTTTTTCCCTGAAACTGCAATTCAAAATCACGAATAGAACGCATTCCTTTAAGACTTTCAATCCAGGTTTCTATCTGTACCGTTTCGTGCCAGCCGGGTAATTTTTCCAGTTCAATACGCATACTGCTCAATACCCACGCCTGATGATTTTTTTGCATATCAAAATAGCTCATTCCCCACGAAGCCGAATGTAATGCAGCTGTTTGCTGAAATAAATTGCTTAATTCTGTGATGTTTAACCGTGAGTGCGAACCGCATTGCGATACATATATTTCCCAGTTTTTAAAATAATTTGATTGCTTTTTACTCATAAATTGTTGCGCTGATATAGGCAATGATATTTTTTAGCGGTTCGTTGTAAGAAAACCATTTTGTTGTTTCATTTCGTTTAAACCAGGTCAACTGGCGTTTGGCAAATCTCCGGGTATTTTTCTTGATTTCTTCTGTGGCTTGGTCTAATGAAATCTGTCCGTCAAAATAATTAAAAAGTTCACGATAACCTACTGTTTGCAAAGCGTTTAGATGTTGATGATTTTTTAAGTCTGCAGCTTCTTTGAGCAAGCCTTTTTTTAACATAACATCCACACGTTGATTAATGCGATCATACATAATTTCGCGCGGTGCTTCCAGTCCAATGAAAACAGGTGTAAAATTCCGCTGGTTTTTTCCTTGATTCAAAAAAGAAGAATAGGGTTTTCCTGCCGCTTTGCAGACAGCTGTAAAACGTTTCATTCGTTGTGGATTGACCAAGGTTTGTGGATTATTTTCTTTTAAAAACCGAAAATATTCGGAATCAGATTCTGAAAGGATTTCTTGTAGTCCTTCGATTCCTTTTTCATCGTATATTTCTTCGATTTCGTCTTTAATGGCATTTGAAACTTCCGGAAAATCGTCAAAACCTTTCACAACAGCATCCACATACAATCCCGAACCACCTACAACTACTTGAATATTATTTTGTTGAAACAAACGGTCTAACAAAGGCAAAACTTCTTTTTCGTAATCGCCTACATTATAATTTTCATGAATGGATTTGTTTTGAATAAAGTGATGCTTTACTTGTACCAGTTCCTCCTGCGACGGAACGGCAGTCCCAATGGTCATTTCCTTAAAAAACTGACGGCTGTCACACGATACAACGTTTGAACCAAAATGTTTTGCCAATTCAATGGAAAGTGTCGTTTTTCCAATAGCAGTAGGACCAACTATAATAATAAGATAATTCTGTTTAATATTCGATTTCTCCATCTACTAATTTTTTGCCGCAATTGTAACAAAAATTGGCATATTCGTTGTAAATATACGTTTTACAACGCGGACAGTGGTTTTTTATATGATCTTTTCGGCGGTTTTTAGAAAACTCAGCAGTAACAATCCCCGTTGGAACAGCAATAATTCCGTAACCCATAATCATAATGAACGAAGCAATAAATTTACCTATGGGAGTTACCGGAGCGATATCACCATACCCCACAGTTGTCATGGTTACAATACACCAATAAATACTGTTTGGAATATTGGTAAAACCGTTTTCGCGTCCTTCAACAATAAACATAACCGTCCCCAAAACAATCGACATTACAATCACAAAATATACAAATACAATAATTTTATTGGTGCTTGCTTTGAGTGATTCTTTAATATGTGAAGACTGACTGAGAAAAGGGATGAGATCTAAAATAGCAAACAAGCGCAACAATCTTAATGAGCGAATTACACCTAAAACTTCGGAACCGGGAAAGAAAAAGCTCAGATACATCGGCAGCAACGAAAGCAAATCGACCAAGCCGTAAAAACTGAAAATATAACTTAACGGTTTTTTATTGCTTATAATCCTTAAAATGTATTCAATGGAAAAGAAAATGGTAATGATCCATTCACTTACGATAAAAAAAGTATGATATTGATTATCAAACCGGGTAATACTCGCCATCATAATCAAAACCAAACTCAACAGGATCACTCCCAACAGAAGTAAGTCAAAGGTTCTTCCCGCAACAGTACTTGAACCATAGATGATAATGTAAACTTTTTGTCTTAAAAGTTCATATCTCGATTTAATATGTCTCATTTAAAATGAAATTACCTTAAAATCCTTTTTAGTATAAAGATAATATTTAATAATGTTCAAAGTATCTTTTGTATAGGTAAGTGGAATTAAAATTTTGTCCAATACATCTGTGTTGAGAATCTGGTAGTTAAGATCAAAAAAGCAATAGCCTTTAAATGAACCGTTTTTAATAACAACGGCACTTTTTTCGTTGACATTTCTTCCCTTTAAAACAATGATTAAGTTTTGCCAGCGACTCTTTTCATTTTCGATCATTGATTGAAAAAGTTCGTTGTGCAATGGTGTAGGATAATTGATTTCCTGTTTTGTGCAAAGGGCGTTCTGAACTTCCTCTATAATTTCATTTTGTTGGTACAGATTGTTAATGCATTGCAACGCATTGTTTTGATTTTTAAAGGATTGTAAGGGGTGCTTTCTCTGATCTGCCTTGTCTATTTTTAAGGTCATATAACCGGAAGCAGTCGTCATTTGATAAACCGACCAAGGAAAAGGTGAACGACGTTGTGCCGCGTTGAGTGCAGGTTTGTTGTGTGTCAATTCTTCCCGTTCTTTGAGCAAAGCAATCAGTTCATTCCCGGTTTCTTCATAAGTTACCGTATAAACTTCTTTTTGTATGCGTTTTCCAATTTTTGTTGTCGTTGTAAACAACTGCCCGACTTTTTTCCGGATGTTGGAACCTCTTCCGATATAAATAATGTTTCCCTGCGTATCGTGCACGTAAAAAATACCTATGGTAGAAGGTAGACTTTCCAGAATATCAAACAATTTGGGCGAAATACCCTGGTGCAATTCGTTTTTAATCAGTTGTTTTACGATTTTTTTACCGGTATCTTTTCCTAAAAGCAATTTGAAGAGCTTAAGTGTTGCCATAGCATCCCCATTGGCTCTGTGACGATCGGCAATAGGAATACCCAGCGAACGCACCAATTTTCCCAAGCTGTATGAAGCAGCATCGGGCAGCAGTAATTTGGATAATTCTACGGTACAAAGGCTGGGTTTTTGAAAGTCGTATCCCAATCTGCCAAATTCCAACTGCAATACACGATAGTCAAAAGAGGCGTTGTGAGCTACAACAATACAGCCTTCAGTAATTTCAATAATACGTTTGGCAACCTCATAAAATTTAGGTGCTAATCGTAACATGGCATTATTAATTCCCGTGAGTTTTACCACAAAAGGCTGAATCGGGATTTCCGGATTGACAAGACTGATGAACTGATCTACAATCTCAGTACCGTCAAATTTGTAAATGGCAATTTCGGTAATACCTTCTTTGTTGTATTGCCCACCGGTGGTTTCGATATCTATAACTGCGTACACATTGTCTGTTTGACTGCCTGGCAATATTTTTAATGAACTACAAGTATGACCAGGGTTTGTTTTACTGGCTGCTAAATTACTAAAAAAGCTAATGCGAAAAGCAAGGATTATGTAGGAATGAAAAAGAGAAATATTTTTTATTTGATATACAGC
>DATGMY010000154.1:0-3478 GCA_035307005.1 Flavobacterium sp.
GCTTTGCGAATAGTTGGTTCGGTATCAGCACCACCAACGTTTACAACCGTTACGTGAGCTCCTTGTTTTTCTTTGAACCAAATAGCACGTGTTAAACCAAACTCATCATTAGGATTAATAACAAACTGAACGCCGTTGGTGTCAAACTCCGTATCTCCGTTTGTGAAGTTAATCTTTGCAGTAGTATCAGGCACATGGCTGATGCAAATTAATATTTTCATTATTTTACGTTTTGTTAGATTATTCTTATTAAAGGACGAAGATAAGAAAAATTTCAGATTATTTTATTATGCGTGCATAATAAATATTGTTTCTCCAAAAATGTACGGATAAATTATTACAAACCTGAGCATCGGGCTTTAGCCCATTCCAATGGATAAAAATAATCGAACTCAGGTTATTGGTAAAGAGCAGGCGCATTTGAAGTTCTTTTTATCATATAATTTAGATTTAAAATGTAAAATATTGTAATTACATTAATAAAAAGTGTATCTTTGTTAAGAAAGTATAAAACTTGAGGTTATGAAAAAAAATATATTTTGGCTATCAGTATTTTTTATATTAATGAAGTTATCATTAAATGCACAAATATTATATCAAGAAAACTTTGATAATTATGTCACCGGGAATGTGGGAACAGATATAACCGGTGCTACTCCTGGGCAAGGAGATTGGCATACACGGGAAGTGTTTACTAACTATGGAACAAATGATAGTTTTAGAATTGAACCGGAAAGTGGTCGTGGAAAAGTTTTGATTATCGAATCACTCTTTTTAAATGAAAGAACAGATACAATCACTACTCAACGAACCCATAGAATTGTTACCAAAGAAATTGGAAATATATGGAGTCTTCGGAATCCCCAAAATAATATCCTAAAAGTAGAATGGCAATTTAAGTATTTTATTAACAAAATTCAGCCTAATTATAGTCCTCCACATATTACAATTGAGCTTAGTAGTCACAGAGGAATATTTATTTCTGAAGATAATGAAATGTTGCAGCTCCAAAGCAATCATATACCCGTTTTTCCTTCTCCTATATTTTTAAATTCCAATACATGGGAAACGGTTATTATGTATATTGACTCTACTAGCGGAGGGTCAGTATATTTTGAGATTCCCTCTTTAAACCACGTGATTTTATCTTCTCTAAAATATCCACTTTCTTCGGATACATTATGTAGATTAGGGTTTTATATGACAGTTGACGATAATTACTTAGAACAATATTTTCTAAAAGTCGATAATATCACTATTTCTGCAGTAAATACATTACCTAAATTAAACATAGATGATTTTGTATCATCAAAATTCAATATTTTTCCCAACCCTGTTACAGATATCCTTACCATCACCAACAGTGAAAATATCGGTATAGAAGAAATAATGATTTATGATATAAATGGTAAAAAGGTAAAAAGGCAAAACTTCAATACCAGAAATGAAGTACAATTAAACATTAGAGATTTTACTTCAGGTACTTATATGTTGCATATTAAAACTAATGAAGGTGTGGCTGTGAAAAAAGTAGTAAAGAAATAGATAAAAAAAATACTAACCTGAGTTCGATTATTTTTATCCATTGGAATGGGCTTTAGCCCATTCTGTAAATTTATCTCATAAGAGGCTTTAGTCTAACCATTTTTTTAGGCTAAAGCCTTTTTATACTTTATTTCTTTTATCGGGCTAAAGCCCGATGCTATTAATCGAATTCAGGTTACTAATAAAAACCTCTTCAAAATTTCGAAAAGGTTTTAAACTACTATCTCCTTTTATACCCTTCGGTTGGAATTTGAATATCATAACTTTTTCCTGTGGCGACGTTCAGGCTGGTGTCAATCAGCCAGGGATTGTGCAGTTTCAGAATTTTATAATTGATGCCTTGCCCTAATGCCCAGGTTTGCAAATCATCAATGTTAGAGCTCACGTTTACGTTTTTTGTTTTTACCGAACGGTACAAAGCATCTTTTGGGAATACATATCCGTATTTGTCCGGATTATTCATAATCTCTTTTAATGCCAGAATTCTAAAAACATATCTCGTGGTTTCCTGATTCAGAAACATATCGTAATAATCGTTTACACCCTGTGCCTGAACTTGTCGTTCGATGCCCGCCATTCCACGGTTGTATGCAGCTGCCACCAACGTCCAGTTACCAAATTTAGCATGAGCTTTCTTTAAATAGGCACAAGCGGCTTCAGTAGCTTTGATCAAATGGTACCTCTCGTCCACCGTGCTGCTTACTTCTAATTTGTATTCCTTAGCGGTTTCTGGCATGAATTGCCAAAATCCTTTGGCTCCTGCGGGAGAAGTGGCATTAGTAAGTCCGCTTTCAATCACACACAAGTATTTAAAATCATCCGGAATTCCGTGTTTTTTTAAAATAGGTTCAATAATTGGAAAATAACGGTTCGCACGTTTAATAATCAAACTGGTAGAAGAATGCAGATTGATGTTAACCGTCATTTCCCGATCCAGGCGTTCTTGTACATCGACCAACTCTACCGGAACACGCTCCCCGGAAAATTCCATATTTAATGGTAAAAAAACATGATTTCGTACGTCTGCAGTAGGTTCATTGTCAGTTGTAAACTGATGAAACAAGATGCTGATACCAATCATACCTGCCAAAACAACAATAGCTGTGTAACTACGTTTTTTCATAAGCTAATTTTTTTCTAAGATTTCGTTTAGTTTTTTATTGATCCACTTTGCATTAATAAGAACCATTACGTGGGTTCCGTTTTCAAGAATTTCGGCATTTTGTATTCTTTTTGCCGGAAAAATATGGTCTTTACCTCCGTGTAAATGGAAAACGTTTGGTACCGGATTTTTATTTTCCCAGAGAATCACATTTTTAAAAGCCCAGTCCAGATAATTTTCAGACCGCATTGTTAAGTATTTTTGATACATTTTGATGCGTTGCTGAATTTTTCTGGAAGATACGATCTTTTCTGTAAGATTTTCAAGTGTTGAAACATAAGAAGCCGGAAAAAAGTGATAAAGCTTCCATTTTCTCGCCCAATGAATCCTCTGTGGAAATTCCGAAGGATCTTTAACACTGGAAATAATAATGACTTTTTCTACCGGAATTTGCTTGGCAATTTCCTGAACAATAATTCCACCAAAAGAAACACCTACCAAGATTGGATTCGGATGTTTGATTTCGGTACGAAGCCGCAGTGCATAATCTTGTAAAGATTCATTTTTCAGAGGTTCCAGCCATTCAATATAATGGATTTCATAAGAACCTGAGTGGAGTTTAATATTTTCAAAAATTTGACAATTAGCAGCCATACCAGGCATAAAGTAAATGGATTTCATCTAATTTTTAGTTATTAAACGGGTTTTCTTTGTATTATTAAAAAATATTCGCTAAATTTGCATTTGGAATATGTGAACGTTAAGGTTTAATTTTTAAAAGTGTAAGATAAGAAATTTAATCTTAATAGAACAAAGAATATTTGAAATATG
>DATGMY010000155.1:0-6712 GCA_035307005.1 Flavobacterium sp.
CATACATATTATATCAGCAATAACACGTTGAGTTTAGAAGAACTACAACATATTTCAGATGAAAAACAATCCTTGGCATTATCGGATGAAGCGACTGCAAATATTGAAAAATGCAGAAATTATTTAGACAACAAAATGCAAACAGAAACCCATCCTATTTACGGAATTAATACGGGATTTGGTTCTTTATACAGCGTAAAAATTTCTGCGGAAGATTTAACCACTTTACAAGAAAATCTGATGAAATCTCACGCTTGCGGAACCGGAGAAGAAGTTCCAGCAGAGATTGTAAAAATAATGTTATTACTTAAAATTCAATCGTTGAGTTATGGAAATTCGGGGATTCAGTTAAAAACCGTTCAGAGGTTGATTGACTTTTACAACAACGATATTTTGCCGGTGGTTTACACACAAGGTTCATTGGGTGCTTCGGGCGATTTGGCGCCGTTAGCACATCTTTGTCTGCCTTTGATTGGTGAAGGTGAAGTGATGATGAACGGAAAACGCCTTACTGCTAAAGAAATGCTGACGCAAATGAACTGGGAAATGATTACGCTAAAATCAAAAGAAGGTTTAGCGTTGCTCAACGGAACGCAGTTTATGAGTGCTTATGGAGCTTATATTTTATTGAAAGCTAAAAAGTTGAGTTATCTTGCAGATGTAATCGGAGCCGTTTCTTTAGAAGGATTTGACGGACGACTCGATCCGTTTAATAAGTTGATTCATTTAGTTCGCCCACACAAAGGTCAGGTCACTACCGCAGCGTTTATGACCAAAATTCTGACGGGAAGCGAACTGATTTCACAATCAAAAAAACACGTACAAGATCCGTATTCGTTCCGTTGTATTCCGCAGGTTCACGGAGCTTCAAAAGATGCAATAGAATATGTAGAAAATGTGTTTAAAACAGAAATCAATTCTGTAACCGATAATCCAAATATTTTTGTAGATGAAGATCTTATTGTATCTGGAGGAAATTTTCACGGACAACCTTTGGCATTAGCGTTAGACTTTTTAGGAATTGCTTTGGCAGAAATTGGAAATATTTCAGAACGAAGAACTTATCAGTTGATTTCAGGATTAAGAGGATTGCCACCATTTTTAGTTAATAATCCGGGTTTAAATTCCGGTTTTATGATTCCACAATATACTGCAGCAAGCATCGTGAGCCAAAACAAACAATTGGCAACTCCGGCAAGTATTGACAGTATTGTATCGAGCAACGGTCAGGAAGATCACGTGAGTATGGGAGCAAACGCAGCTACAAAAACCTTGAGAATTGTAGAAAATTTAGAACGTATTTTAGCTATTGAATTGTTCAACGCCGCTCAGGCATTAGAATTCAGAAGACCATTGAAATCCAGTGAATTTATTGAAAACTTTGTTTCGGCTTACAGAAAAGAGGTGCCAACAGTAGAGGAAGACCGGATTTTGCATTACGATATTCAAAACAGCATACAGTTTTTAAAGAAGCATCCGGTAAATTTAAAATAATCTGAAAAATGCACTTTCAAATGAAGAAAGTGCATTTTTCTTTTGTGAAAATCGTTATATTTATAATTTAGTTTAAAGCCGTTTGACTTTGTTGCGAGTTAAAATAAGTGATTATAAATCCGCTTTATATAACAAGAAAAAAGAAAACAATCAATTAACTAAACTTAGAACAATTATTTTTTTTAAAACTTACCCAATAAAACTTTCTAAGTACACGACAAAAGTTTTAAATAGATAAAATTAAAGCCATTACGGTTTGATATAAATTATTTTTAATAATTCAAATTCAATGTATGAACCGAAACATAATTTTCTACAATTATATTTTTTTAATACTAAGCGTATTAATATTGATTTGTTGCATTTATAAGATATTTCTTAAGCAAGAAAATTATGGTTGGAATTTAGTAGTTTACGATACAAAACCCATAGCCGGCTTAGAACCTGAATTTTTAAAAGATATTGAAAATCCTTTAGAACCTGAGCCAATACCTTTTTTAGAAGATAACGAAATTACAAATTGTTATCTTGGAAAAGAGATTACTTTCTCTACTTGTGAATTACCCAATCAAATTTTACTAAATACTATAGAAAAAACCATTGATTCCATAAAATGGAATAATTTAGAAAGGCACGTAAGTATTCAAATTGTTTTAGACAAACATACTTCCTATCAAACGTTTATTGATATTTTGGATTTGTTTGAAAAGAAACAAAGTAAACTATACGGAGTTGCTAAGAATACTGTTTTTTGGGTCGAATAATAAAAATAACAGCTTGATGAATTTTTATGTGTACATAAAATGATTTTAGAAAACAAATATTTTAATATTATTTTTTTGCATTTGTGAAATATTTGTTATATTTGGAAATAACATAAATATTTATCACTATGAATAGTATTACACTTCACAAAAAAATCTTAATTACACTATTCTTACTGCTATGGGGCAGTATAGGATGGACGCAAGAACCATGGTGTATGGTTTATGATGACCTTACACTTTCTGAACGAACTGCTTTGGGTATTTCAGAACAGGAATGGCAGGATTTTCAAAACCTTAAAACCAGTTCTAATTCCCTTAATTCTAACCCGATAGTTCCGGATAATTACCCAATTGTCCCTAAAAAAATTTCGGATTAAATTTTAGGCGGTGCAAAATCGATATGCAGCCTGCCGGGTTGTATCGTGCGGTATTGGTATGTGACAACAATGTAATGGAAAGTGATAACCTGATAATACAATAGCTATGAAAAAGATTTTTTTAATACTAATAACACTAGTGCCTTTTTTAGGAAAGGCACAAGTAACATTGATACCTGATTGGAGATTTGAACAACGGCTTATTGATTTGAGCATTGATAGCGATGGAACGATAAACGGACAGATAATAACAAACGATGCAGAATCTGCAACGAGTTTATCTATAGGGACATCAGGAATAGTGGATTTAACAGGATTAAATGCTTTTATTAATCTGGAAAAATTAAGTACCTATTATACATCCATACATATACCCACAGATGCAAACGGCTATTCTGGGGTATTGGACGTAAGTATGATGCCTAACTTAAAAGAATTAGATGCAAGAGCATCAAATCTAATATCTATAGATCTTTCAAATAATCCTCTATTAGAAATAGTAAAAATAGGAAACGAAGTATTTATAGGAGATGTTTGGATTGTTAATGAAATAAAAAAAATAGATTTAAGTAATAATCCCAATGTTAATTTTGTCGATGCTTATAATCTATTTGGTCTTGAATTTTTGAATATGCGCAATAATGCTGCACAAGTTGTTGGAATTAGATTAGGAAACAATCAAAACTATTCTTATAATGTTTGTATTGAAGTGGATGAACCTCTCAAAGCAAGTTACCATGCACCGCCTTATGATACCTGGATAGTGGATGGCAATCATTTCTTTAGTGATGATTGTAAAAAAGCACTTAGCAACGAGCTGTTTATCCAAAACAATTTCAAAATTTATCCCAACCCGGCAACGGATTATGTTTCTGTGGAATATGACGAAAATGCCGGAGTGCAACTACGAGGTGTTCAGATATTGGACAGTTCGGGTAAATGGGTTCGCTCAGTCAACGAAAATTTTCATCAAATCAATGTTTCTAGTTTAAGCGAAGGTGTTTATTTATTTGTGATTCAGACCAATAAAGGTAATAAAACGGAAAAAGTGGTGGTGAAGTAATTAGAGAATTGTTTTCAAAAAGAGCCTGCAAATTTTATTTTGCGGGCTTTTTCATTAAGTTGTAAGGTCATCGATGATAGAAATAATATTATTTGCTGAATCGTCTTACTAATAGTAACTTTGTTTTTTCTGAAAATTAAACTATGCAAACCTATATAGATCAATTAAACGAAGCGCAGCGGGCTCCGGTGCTCCAGAAAAATGGTCCGATGATCATTATTGCCGGGGCTGGCTCCGGAAAAACGCGTGTGCTTACTTTGCGAATTGCTTATCTGATGAATCAGGGAGTAGATCCTTTTAATATTCTGGCATTGACGTTTACCAACAAAGCAGCGCGGGAAATGAAAGACCGTATTTCCAAAATTGTGGGATCATCCGAAGCCAAAAATCTGTGGATGGGAACTTTTCACTCGGTTTTTGCCCGTATTTTACGTGCCGAAGCCGACAAATTAGGCTATCCTTCCAATTTTACCATCTACGATTCGCAGGATTCGCAACGTTTGATTGGTCAGATCATCAAAGAAATGCAGTTGGATAAAGATATTTACAAGCCTAAAGAAGTGCTGAACCGTATTTCCAACTATAAAAATAATATGATAACGGTTAAAGCCTATTTCAACAATCCGGAATTGATGGAGGCTGATGCTATGGCAAAAAAACCAAGGATAGGCGATTTGTATCAGGCGTATGTAGAACGTTGTTTTAAAGCCGGAGCAATGGATTTTGACGATTTGTTGCTGAAAACGAATGAATTGTTGGTTCGTTTTCCTGAAGTATTGTTGAAATATCAGGATCGTTTCCGCTATATTCTGGTCGATGAGTATCAGGATACCAACAATTCACAATATATGATTGTGAGAGCTTTGGCAGATCGTTTTCAAAATATTTGCGTGGTGGGCGACGATGCCCAGTCGATTTATGCGTTTCGAGGAGCAAACATCAACAATATTTTAAATTTTCAGAAAGATTTTGACAATGTGCAAACTTATCGGTTGGAACAAAATTACCGTTCGACCAAAAATATTGTGGAAGCAGCAAATACCATTATTGATAAAAATAAAACCAAACTCGAAAAAATAGTCTGGACAGCCAATGCCGACGGACCGAAAATCAAAGTACACCGTTCGATTACTGATGCCGAAGAAGGTCGTTTTGTAGCATCAACCATTTTTGAAGAAAAGATGCAAAAGCAGATGAACAACGGCGATTTTGCTATTTTGTATCGTACCAATGCACAATCGCGGGCAATGGAAGATGCGTTGCGAAAAAAAGACATTCCCTACAGAATTTACGGTGGATTGTCGTTCTATCAACGTAAGGAAATCAAAGACGTATTGAGCTATCTGCGCTTGATTGTGAATCCAAAAGACGAAGAAGCTTTGGTGCGTGTGATCAATTATCCGACTCGGGGAATTGGAAATACAACGGTTGAAAAGTTGAATATTGCCGCCAACCATTACAAACGCAGTATTTTTGAAGTAATGGAACACATCGATAAGATCGATTTAAAGCTGACTTCGGGAACGAAAAGTAAAATAAGCGATTTTGTAACGATGATAAAGAATTTTCAGGTTATTAATGAAACTCAGGATGCATATTATCTAACCGATTATATTGTAAAAAAAACCGGTTTGGTTCAGGAACTGAAAAAAGACGGTACACCGGAAGGAATCACTCGTTTGGAAAATATCGAAGAACTTTTAAACGGAATTAAAGATTTTACTGAAGGTCAAAAAGAAGTGGATGGTGCACGAGGCAGTTTGGCTGAATTTCTGGAAGATGTGGCTCTGGCAACCGATTTGGACAACGACAAAGGCGATGACGACCGCGTAGCACTGATGACGATTCACTTGGCAAAAGGACTGGAGTTTCCGACGGTTTTTATCGTGGGAATAGAAGAAAATCTGTTTCCGAGTGCAATGAGTGTCAATTCGCGGGCAGAGTTGGAGGAGGAGCGGAGGCTGTTTTACGTGGCATTGACCCGTGCCGAACATCAGGCATATCTGACGTATGCACAATCGCGTTACCGTTGGGGAAAATTAACCGATTGCGACCCGTCGCGCTTTATTCAGGAAATCGATGAACAGTACATTGAATATTTATCTCCACCAGAAACCAATTACCGTTATCAATCGCGCATCAATTCAGATATTTTTGGAGATGTAGATAAATCGAAGCTAAGAACAGCTAAACCTGTTTCGGGAACTCCGCCAAAATGGATCAGGGAAAACGAAGAACCGAAACCCAATCACGACATTCGGAGATTGAAAGAAATGAGTAAAATATCCTCAAAACCTGCCGTAAATGATAACTTAGGGTTAAAAGAAGGACAAATTATTATGCACGAACGTTTTGGTAAAGGAAAAATTCTTAACTTAGAGGGAGTGGGAGCAGATAAAAAAGCCGAGATAAAATTTGATACCGGTGGAATTAAGAAATTGCTCCTGCGTTTTGCAAAATTAAATATATTGGAATAGTATGGCACAATTTATAAAAATATATCCTGAAAATCCCAACGAAAAGGAAATTCAGAAAATCGTAAAAATATTAAAAGACGGCGGATTGATTATTTACCCTACAGATACCGTTTATGGTTTGGGGTGCGATATTACCAATACCAAAGCTTTGGAACGCATTGCAAAAATCAAAGGAGTAAAACTCGAAAAGGCCAATTTTTCGTTTGTTTGCAACGATTTGAGCAACATTTCCGAATACGTGAAAAATTTGGACACTTCGTCGTTTAAGATTTTAAAAAGATCATTACCCGGACCTTATACTTTTATTTTGGAAGGAAACAACAATCTTCCGAAAGAATTTAAAAAGAAAAAAACAGTAGGTATTCGTGTACCAGACAATAGTATTGTGTTGGAGTTGGTAAAACAGCTGGGCAATCCCATTGTTTCCACTTCGATTTATGATGAAGACGAAGTAATTGAATACACCACTGACCCGGAACTGATTTTTGAAAAATGGCAACAGAAAGTAGAAGCTGTAATCGATGGGGGATACGG
>DATGMY010000156.1:0-3734 GCA_035307005.1 Flavobacterium sp.
TCCCTGATTTTTTGAGAAGCTTTGAAAGCATCGCTTTCCTTTTTAAAGGTCATTTTTATAAATTTTTCCATTGATTTGGTTGGGTTTAATTTTCAAGGTAAATTTCGCAATAAACGCTTAATAAAGTACTGATAAAAATCAGTTATTGAAGAAATTAACACAGACTTAACAAGTTTTTTTTTATTTATATTCAACAACAAGACAATACTTCATTCAAATTTCTCTCCACGCACAACAACATAACTATTTCAGGTTTTACTCTCTCTATCATTTCCATGTCAATTGTGGGACTCCAGATATAAATAACTTTATTATAATGCAGGGACAAAAATTGGATAAGTGCCGTAGAAAAGGAATCTCTGAATACCAAGACCGTTTCATTGTTGTTGCAGTTTTTGTTGAGTGTAATTATAGTTCTCGGTGGATATTCTGTATTGGCATCCAAAACCTCAAACATTTTTGCCTGATCTTTCAATTCGAAAACAGGAACCTTATCGAAATAATAATTCACTTTATCCACTCCAATAAAGTCAGTCAAATCTCCAGAACTCTCCTGTGAATATTTTATATTAAAATCCTCTATCCCATAAGAAGTTAAACCTAACAATTGAAAGGTTTGATTGCAAAAAGCCTGATATCCTACATAGGATCCATACGAATTCCAATGCGTATCTAATTTATAATATAACTGGTTTTCTTTTTTTGCGGAGAAAAGCTCTTCCCTGACATCTATTAAATTAAAGTTTTCAGCATTAAAATAGCTTACTACCTGATCCGCAAAAGATTTTCCGCCTCTAATTTGTTTCTTCATCGCAAAAGGCATCATTTCGGGATAGACAGTATGTTTATTTGGAAAAAAGCCTAAGACATATTGAATGTTTTTTGAAGCTAACGTGTCACTTATAGCTTTTTGTTTCTGAAAAGCATCTTTTAAAGCATCGTAACTCATCAGATTAGTATTTGTATAACTTTTATATATATCATCCGATTTCAGGTTGTAAAACATAAAGCCTTCTTTACCTAAAAGAGCTGCAGAAGGTTTAGGAGAAACTCTAAAAAGATCTAATTTCACTCTACTGTTTAAATTCACTAAAAATGTTCGAAGACCGAAGTTATCGTTATAATACTCTTCAAATTGCTTCGGATAATCCTTTGTTATATTAAATACCGGCTTTGAAGCAAGTGTTCTTTTTTCTTCTGCAGCTGAATGAACGTCTATATTTAATAGGCTTACAAACATCGGGGTAAATAGAATCATAAAGAAAAGTATAATCAAGAAATGAGAATCTGAGAACTTAAAAAAAGATTCCTGATAATAACAAACAAAAAATACAGATAAAGCAAAAGTTAGTGACAAAAAAATAACACTCATACTATTAAGCATTGCACCTGGTTTATTCAAAGTTTCAATAGCATTTTTAACTTCAAAATCTGATTCAAAAAATGGATCATACTGATTATTAACTACATAAGTCTTAATTCCTTTTTTTTCAGATTGAACAAAAGTACTTGAAGTAAAATCCTTAAAAACATCATATTGAAAAGTTTTTACTGCAGATTTTAATTGCACACTATTTATTTTCATCAATTTTTGCTGTTCATTTTCACCTATATCAATTCTAAGTTTAATTATTGGAGTGTTGAAAGGGAGTAGAAATTCGATTTTTTGAGTTTTATTATTTCCTAAAACTATCGTTTTCACGCTATGCTTCTCTGTAAAATTATCTGCTCCTTCTAAACAATAAAACAATTGAAAAACATCATTTTCCAACACCAAAGCATCTAATTCAAGCCTCAATTCATCGGGCGTTACCTTGAGTTGTTTTAACAAAAAAAACACTGCAAAGAACGTCAAAATTGAAAAAAATAAAGGTACGATATATTTCTTCATAGTATTAAAATCTAAAATAGATAAACGGGTTATAAGTCGTTTGCGCCAATTCCATTAAACAGAGAATAAACAGTACTACAAAAAAACTTTGTTTCAAGATATTTCTAATATTTTGATTGGTAATAACAAAATTTGCTTTCTTTTTAATGAATTCCCTCAAGGGCAACGCTAAAACACTTCCTATAAATAACACAGTAAACGTGTATTTGTTTAAAAATATGTAAGGATAATTGTTATTTCCAGGTGTAAAAGAAAACATTTTAAGGATAAAACCGACAGCGTATTCCAAGTTTTCGGATCTAAACAACACCCAGCCAATCATCACAATCAATAAAGTGTAAATATTTCCTATGACATAAAACCGTGTCGGAACTTTTATAATGTTCAAGCGCTCTATAATGATAAAAAAACCATGGAAAAGACCCCATATTACAAAGTTCCAGCTCGCTCCATGCCATAAACCTGTAAGAAAAAAAACAATCAAAAGGTTTACATATGTTCTGTATTTTCCTTTTTGATTTCCTCCTAATGGAATGTATAGATAATCCCGAAACCAAGAAGATAACGAAATATGCCACCGCCTCCAAAACTCCCGAATAGATTTTGATATATAAGGATAATCGAAATTTTCTTTAAAGTTAAACCCTAACATTTTTCCCAGACCTATAGCCATATCGGAATACCCCGAAAAATCATAATAGATTTGCAACGTATAACAAACGATTCCTATCCAAGTAAGTGTAGTCGATAAATCGTTTGGCTGTATAGCAAAGATTTCGTCTGCGATTAATCCAACATTATTAGCAATCAATATTTTTTTCGCAAACCCTCCGATAAAACGAAAAATCCCTTCTTTAAACAATGGAAACAGTATCTCTCTACTTCTTATCTCTTTGATAATATCTTCATACCTGACTATAGGTCCAGCAGTCAACTGAGGAAATAACGATATATACATTCCGAGATTGATTAGGCTTTTTTCCCCTTCAATGATTTTTCTGTACACATCTATCAAGTACGAAATACCCTGAAAAACAAAAAATGAAATACCAATAGGAAGCACAACGCTAGAAACATCTACATCCAGTTTTATACCTACTTGAGATAAAGTATCTAATAAAAAATGAATGTACTTGTAATATCCCAACATCAGTAAATTTAGGAGAACCCCAATGGTTAACACCAATTTTGACCATCTCTGCCGTTCTGATTTTCCAAGATACCACACCACGATTCCAAATATGTAATTGATACATATTGAAGCCATCATTAATAAAACCAAAATATGTTCTCCCCAAGCATAAAAAAACAAGCTGGCTATCAAAAGAAACAGATTTCGATAATTTCGAGCCAAAAGGAAATGAATTGTCAGGACAATTGGAAGAAATATAAACAGAAACACGGTCGAACTAAAAACCATAGTAAGCTCAATTAATTTTTATACACCAACTAAAAAAGTTAAAGGAGTTGACACAATAAACCTTCCAAATATATATTATTTATGAATACAATTTACAATAGTCCGTTAATAATCAGAGACCAATTCCTTACAAAAAAAAACACAATTGTAATTCAATAAGTTATACATTAAGTAAGATTGAGTAAAAAAAACATCAATCACATAGAATTACTACATCCATCATCCATGT
The DNA here is from genome assembly GCA_035307005.1 of Flavobacterium sp. Taxonomy (GTDB): domain Bacteria; phylum Bacteroidota; class Bacteroidia; order Flavobacteriales; family Flavobacteriaceae; genus Flavobacterium. Next base: position 3,541 of record DATGMY010000156.1, read on the forward strand.
TTCTTCCCTATAATGGGACAGTAAGATTCGGACAGCGGTTTTTGACCGCTATTAAAAAAAACGAGACCTCTCGACCTCGTTTTCAACTAAAATAAAATAAATCTAATAAACAGATAAAAATATTTTTTACCCATCCGCATAAAGGTAGCTATAATATTTCAATACCAAATATTAAATCTGCTTTTTTATGATTC
>DATGMY010000157.1:0-5454 GCA_035307005.1 Flavobacterium sp.
GAACCTTTTTTCAGGGCTTCTTCTCCCGAGAAAATCATTTTACCCAAGAATCCGCGTACGTAAACTTCGTCGCGCTCTTCTTCGGTTTTTGCCCATTGGCGCAACCAATCTACCAACGTGAGGTCTTCCTGGAAAAACGCATGATTATCAGCTGGTAAATAGGATTGTGTAGTAGTAATTCCCCAATCAAATGTTCCGGCATCAGCTTGAAGATTTCCGTTCAGAATTTCGTAAAAAGCCGTAGTAGCCCGTGAATCTTTTGAAAACACCACTATTTTATCTCCTTTTGCCATATTGAAATCTACATCTTTAAAAAGGATTTCTCCCTCGGCAGATGCCTTTAATCCCTGAATGTTCAGAATCTGATCTCCGGCTTCACGCTCCTGTTCAAAAATAATGGCAGGATAACGACGTGATGAAGGTTTAATATCGCTGATATTCAACTTCTCGATCATTTTTTTACGGGAAGTCGCTTGTTTGGATTTTGCTACGTTGGCAGAAAAACGACGAATAAATTCTTCTAATTCGGCTTTTTTCTCTTCTGCTTTCTTGTTTTGCTGTGCACGTTGTTTGGCAGCTAACTGTGAGGATTCATACCAAAACGTATAGTTTCCGGAATAATGGTTGATTTTTCCGAAATCGATATCCGAAACGTGTGTACATACAGCATCTAAAAAGTGACGGTCGTGAGATACCACCAAAACCGTATTTTCGTAGTTTGCCAAAAAGTTTTCCAACCAACCGATGGTTTCAAAATCAAGGTCGTTGGTAGGCTCATCCATAATCAACACATCCGGATTTCCAAAAAGTGCCTGTGCCAGCAACACACGAACCTTTAATTTAGGTTCCACATCCGCCATCAATGTATAGTGTAAGTCTTCAGAAATACCCAAATTTGACAATAAAGAAGCTGCATCAGAATCCGCATTCCAACCGTTCATTTCATCAAACTGAATTTGCAATTCGCCAATACGATCGGCGTTTTCATCGGAATAATCCGCATACAAATCGTCCATTTCCTTTTTAACGGCATACAAAACCTTGTTGCCCATCAACACGGTTTCCAAAACTGTATGTTCGTCAAACATATTGTGGTTCTGATTCAGCACCGACATACGTTTGCCCGGTTCTAATATTACGTGTCCCGAAGTGGGATCAAAATCACCCGCTAATATCTTTAAAAAAGTAGATTTTCCTGCACCATTCGCACCGATGATCCCGTAGCAGTTTCCCTGCGTAAACGTTGCATTTACATCATCAAACAAAATGCGTTTTCCAAATTGTACCGATAAATTTGAAACTGTTAACATAGATAAATTATTTAATCTGCAAAATTACTAAAAATTATTGGGTTCACATCGGGTAAAGAAGTTTAAATATTCCTAAAAAACAAAAAGAGGTTTTTTGAACCTCTTTTATATTTTTTTGTGTCGCTCTACAACTCTATTTTCATCAAAATGGATGCGGTAAGTTCTTAATTTCCTGCTTACATGTGCACCGAGCCCCTTCGCAACATTGATCATTTTCGGATTAAAATCACCGATCCACTGCATTTCATATTCTGTATAAGAAAGCTGCGATACAATTACTTTACGCCCTTCCATAATCATAAAAGCATCTACTCCCTTCCCCTGCCATTCGGGAACAACGCCAAAAGCAACCCCTACGGCCCGTTTGCTTTTTTTAAACGTTTTGTAATACAGGAATTTCAGTTTGTGGAAAAGGTCGAATTTACCGTTTAAATATTTAAAGTACTGATTCAAATCGGGCAGGTTGAGCCAAAAAGCTACCGGTTGGTCTTTGTAATAAACAAACCAAACAAGCTTTGGGTCAAGCACCGATTTCATTGTTTTAAAAATCAATCTTCCCTGAGACATGCTCATGTCTTTTCCTCCTCCGTGAGATGCCCAGGCTTTATTATAAATGGTTACAAAATCGCCCACGTATTTGTCCAGATTCTTTGGATTGAGGTATTCGGCGTGATAATCTTTGTCCTGAGCGATGGTTTGGTGGCGTTCGTGGAGTTTTGTCTGTAATTTCTGTGTGATAGGCAGGGCAAAACATTCCTGATTGAAATAAGTTTTGAATCCGTAATTTTCAAACAAATCCACATAATAGGGGAAATTGTAATTCATATTGTACAAAGGTTCGTAAAACCCTTCGACTAATAATCCCCACCATTGATCGCGTTCTCCAAAATTGATAGGACCATCCATGGTTTCCATTTTTTGTTCGGCCAGCCATTTTTTTGCCTGATCAAACATATAATTTGCGGCAGTCTGATCGTTGATGCATTCAAAAAAACCAATACCGCCTACCGGATCTTTCCCTTCATATTTTGGATTTACAAATGCCGCTATGCGTCCGATCATCTGATTGTTTCCGTCAAATAAATTCCAGCGAATCGCCTTCCCGCCACGGTTAAACAATTTGTTTTTTGAAGGATCAAACACTTTCTCAATATCCTGATTCAGAGGTCGAATCCAGTTTTTATCCTCTGCATAGAGTTTCGCAGGAAAGTTTAAAAACTGTTTTCGGGTCTTGCTATTTTTGACTTCTATTAAGTACATAAGTTCATTTTACGAAAAACAAATGTACAAAATCTTTATGAAGTTTAGTAATAAAAACTTACTCCCAACACTCTACAATACAGAGCCAGTGGGTTATTTCTCTCGTTTATTCTGAATTAAAAGTAAAACAGAAACTCTTTGTTTTATCTCACACGAATCGACGAACTCGATGTCACGAAATTTCTTAGATTAAAATTCGGGGGGAGCTTCAACTGTTATCCATTCATTGGTTACCGGATGAAAGAAACTTAATGAATATGCGTGTAAATGCAATCGGTTTCTTTTGATTCCATACAAGTCATCGCCTTTTATCGGCGCATTTAGTCCGGATTGATGCGCAGAATGAACACGTAACTGATGCGTTCTTCCTGTTACCGGTGTGAACTGAACTCTTGTAAAATTGTCTTCGATTGATAAAACTTTATATTCTGTTATAGCTGCTTTACCATACTGATAACAAACCATCTGGCGTGGACGATCTTCTAAATCTACACGTAAGGGGAGTTCTATTTTTCCTTCTTTTTCCGAAACAATACCTTCTAAAAGCGCAATATAGCTTTTTTTAACCCTGCGTTTTATGAATTGTTTTTGTAAATTTTCGTGTACTTCTTTACTTTTTGCCAAAACCATTACTCCGGAAGTGGACATATCTAAACGGTGTACAATCAAAGGTCCGGTGGCATTCGGATAGCGAATTCTGATGCGTTCATATACCGAATCGGAAATATGAATACCGGGAACCGACAGAAACTCTGCAGGCTTGTTGACCACTACCAAATAGGGATCGTCGTAAACAACCGGCAATTCTTTTCCCTGCGCCGGATTCTTTAAGAAAGGATTTTCTTCTACTTCCAAACCCTGAAGCATGTGCCCCAAAATGGGTTCGCATTTTCCCCAACACGATGGATAAAACTGTCCGTGTTTCCGTACTTCGGATTTAGGTGATTGTCCCCACCAAAACTCAGCCAGTGCAATGGGTTTTAATTGATTTTTATACGCATATTGAAACAATTTGGGTGCGCAGCATTCGCCAGCACCAGCCGGAGGTTGAATATGAAGCGATGTTTGAAAAATATCCAACAGAGATTTTTCTTCGTTTCGGGCGTTCAAAAAAGTATAATTTTTAAACAACCATTGCTGCAAAACATTGGATTCTTTTTTGCGTAGTTCTTTCAAGGAATCTATCTCATCCTGATATTTAATAATTTTATCAAGAGTCTGATTTTCTTCATATTGACATTGTTCAATTAAATGTTTTAATAAACGTTTATCAAACAAGCTCTGTTTAATTAATTCTTCTTCTAAAAGCAGAAATTCTTCTTCAGGCAAATGATTTATTTTTTCAATACGTTGTTGTTTGCGTGCTTGCCTTTTAGCCTTGATTTCGGTTTTAAATGCTTCGGTTTTATTTTTGTTGGAAACTTTTAACTCTTCAAAAATACGTTTTAAAGTAACAAAAGTTTCAGACGTTTCAATCTGTGTAATTTTATGGTTGATCTCATTCAGATACTTTTCTCTTTTTAAAAAATATCCGTCACTTTGGAGCATATCAAAAACCGGAGGAACAAAAAATGCCACGGAATTACTGTTTGCCAATTTACCGGAGTAAGCGGCAATATACCCCAGTTTACCTTGATATTCTGCCACCAAAACACCAAACATTTTACCAATAGGCAGGGAATCGTTTTCGGATTTTAATCCAAAATTGTGATTAATGTCCTGTTGATTCTGTAAAAAAGTTTGTACTTCTTCAGCGGCTGTTTTGCACAAAGGGTGTACGTCATAATAAAACGGAAAATTCATCTTTTCAGGCAGTGCGATGTGTGAAACATCTTGTGAAAAAGGAATAAAACAGGAGGCTTTTACAACAGGGGGTTTATTCATTGAAAAAATATTAAATGTCCGGATTGTGCAATTAATTGCGACGATATAAAAAATTTTCTTGCTTTTATAATTGTATCTTTGCAGCAAAATTAAAAAGAAATGTCGTACGTATCTAATGTTTTAAAAGGTTGTTGTCCAAAATGTGGTGAAACAAAAGTTTTTAAATCGAAAGGTAATCCAATTTTGTTTAAAATGCCTGTGATGCACAAAAGATGTTCTCATTGCAACTACTCTTTTCATCGCGAAACAGGTTTTTATTTTGGTGCAATGTATATGAGTTATGCTTTGACCGTTGGACAAATGGTTGCAGTGTTTGTAATAAGTTTGCTGTTGGGTCTGGGCTTTTTAAATATGTTTATTATTGTGGTGGTGGTGGTATTACTCTTATCGACCTTTAATTACAGAATTTCCCGATTGATGTGGCTGAATATGTTCTATAACGAAGAAGATGAGGAATAACAACTCTTATTTTTTATAAAAACAACCTTGATTTTAAAATTATAAATCCATTCGAATCAAACTTTGAATGGATTTATAGTTTTAAACTGCTATCTGAATTTATGTTTTTATTAAAACGGAACTTCATTGTCGTTACTGAAGTTACTGCCAAAAATCTGATCTCCCGGCGGTAGTTCAGTGGTCATATTTCCGGCATTCATACTGGATGGAAATTCATCAAACGGAGTCGTAAAATCATCCAGATTATCAAATTTACCATATTTTCCTAAGAATTTCAAACGAATATTATCCAAACCTCCGTTACGGTGTTTTGCCACGATAAACTCTGCCTGTCCTTCGGTAGGGCTTTGATCCTCATCGTCCCAAACGTCAATTTTATAATATTCCGGGCGGTAGATAAACGAAACAATATCGGCATCCTGCTCAATGGCACCCGATTCACGCAAGTCAGAAAGTAACGGACGCTTGGACGAACCACGTGTTTCAACAGCACGCGACAACTGTGACAATGCAATAACAGGAATATCTAATTCTTTTGCCA